>NZ_JBVVPM010000005.1:54017-80797 GCF_055811255.1 Bradyrhizobium sp. MI1.11 | reverse complement strand
CGCCCCCCCCGGGGGGTTTTTTTTTTATTCCTCCCCCCCGCGGGCGGCCCCCCCCCCCCCCCGCGCGGCGGGCCCCCGCCCCCCCCCCCCCCACCGCCCCCCCCCCCCCCCCCGCTACAGCTCCCTACTTCCTCGTGAATACCGCCTGGCGCTTCTCGATGAAGGCCTGCACCGCTTCCTTGTGATCGGCGGTCGTGGTCAGGCGGACCAGACGTTCGGCTTCGTGGTCGCGCGCGGTCTCGAAATCGAACAGCAGGGCCTCGTCGAGATTGTCCTTCATGTAGCGCAGCGCGAGGCGCGGACCTTCAGCGAGGGATTTTGCCAGCGCAAAGGCCTCTGCCTGCAATTTGTCGTCGGGCACCACGCGGTTGACGAGGCCGATGGCCTCGCATCTGGCAGCATCGACCCGATCGCCGGTGAACAGCAGCTCGCGTGCCCGCGCGGTGCCGACGAGGCGCGTCAACAGCCACGCGATGCCATAATCGCCGCTGAGCGCAATGCGCGCATAGCCGGTAGCCACGAAGGCCGATTGCGCGGCAATGCGGATGTCGCAGGCCATGGCGATGGCGAGCCCCGCGCCGACCGCCGGCCCCGGCAGCGCGGCGATGGTCGGCTTGCGCACCGAGACCAGCGCGCCGGTGAGCAGGCGCTGCCGCTCCTGGAGATCGGCGACCTTGTCGTCAAAGGACATTTCCAGCTTCTTCGGGTCGCGATGCGCGCCCATGCCCTTGACGTTGCCGCCCGCGCAGAACGCTTCGCCCGCGCCGGTGATCAGCAGCGCGCCGACATCGGGGTTCTCGCCGCAGGAGCGGATCATGGTGCGTAGCGCCGGGGTCAGCGCGTCCGACAGCGAGTTGCGCGCCTCCGGCCGGTTCAGCGTGATCAATGCGACGCGATCGCGGATCGCGCAGAGGAGTTCGTTGGTGCCGGTATCGATGGTGATTTCCGTGCTCATGATTCCCGCCCTTGTAGGGTGGGCAAAGCGAAGCGTGCCCACCATTTGCTGTTTCGTGGTTGATGGTGACGGCGCTATGCGCCTTTGCCCACCCTACGGCAGCTTGCCTCAAAACTTCTCGACCCAGGGCCGCAGCTCCAGCTCCCAGCTCCAGGCGCTGCGCGGCTGCTGCAACACGTTCCAGTAGCTCTCCGCGATGGCATCGGGATCAAGCATCGAATCCGGCTTCTCCGGCGCTTCCGTGCGCGCTGCGCTTCTGATGCCGCCATCGATCACGAAATGTGCGACATGGATGCCTTGCGGCGACAATTCGCGCGCCATGCTCTGCGCCAGCCCGCGCAGTGCGAACTTGCCCATCGCGAATGGCGCGGACTGCGCATAGCCCTTGACGCTTGCCGAAGCGCCGGTGAACAGGATCGCGCCGTGCTGGTTCGGCAGCATGCGCTTGGCCGCCTGCTGCGCCACCAGGAAGCCGCCATAGGCGCTGACCGCAATGGCCTGCGCCACGTCGGCCGGAACGAGATCGACGAACGGCCCGCGCGCCCGGCCGCTCGCGTTGTAGACGACCAAATCGGGCGTACCGATCTCGCGTTCGACCAGGCCGAACAGGCGTTCGACCTCATCAGGGTCGGTGGCGTTGCAGGCATAGGCCTTGGCGCCGGTCTCGCTGCAGAGTGCGCCGAGCTTCTCGATTTTTCGCGCGGCCAGTGCGACGCGGATGCCCTGGGCGGACAACAGCCGCGCCAGCGAGGCGCTCAGGCCTTCGCCGGCGCCGACGATGAGGGCGATCTTGTATTTCGGGTGTTCCATGACGTGATCTCTCGAAGACGGGAAGCCGCTGATCTATGCACGGTCCGCGCGGACAACCACCCGGGGAGGATCACAATTCCGCAGAGCGAATTGCTCCGACGCGGCGATCATGCCTCCCTGACAATTTGCGGCTTTATCCGCTTTCGCGACTGGAGCATGATCGACATCATCTCAAGCGGCAAGCGCCAAATCAGCGCAAAATGACCGCAAGGCGGAAACGAAGAGGACGATCATGCACAAGCCGGCCCCTGCGCAGGCAAAACAGGTCGCGGCCGCACCATCCGGACTGCTGGCTCCCGACACTACCGGCATGAATTTCTACCGCGCCGACCAAGCCCTCACCGATCTCCTGCGCATCCATCTGCCGGAGACGCTATTCCGCCACGTCGAGCCGCATCTCGATCGCCTTGGTGAACTCGCCGGCGGACATCTCGACGATTGCGCGCGGCTCGCCGACCGGCACACGCCGGTGCTGCACCAGCGCGACAAGTTCGGCCGCGATTTGCAGTGGATCGAATACCACCCGGCCTATCGCGAGCTGGAGAAGGCAGCGTTCGGCGAGTTCGGCATCCACGCGCTCTCGATCCGCAAGGGCATCATGGGCTGGCCGGACAAGTATCCCGTCGTCGCCAAGCACGCCTTCACCTTCCTGTTCAACCAGACCGAATTCGGCATGGGCTGCCCGATCAACGTCACCGACGGCTGCGCCAAGCTGCTGGCGAATTTCGGCAGCGAGGCGCTGAAGGCGAAATATCTCGACGGCCTGACCCAGACCGACATGAGCAAGCTGACCCAAGGCGGCCAGTTCATGACCGAGAAGGAAGGCGGCTCCGATGTCGGCACGCTGACCACGACGGCCGTGCAGGAAGGCGACCATTGGCGCCTCACTGGCGAGAAATGGTTCTGCTCGAACGCCGACGCAAAAGTCGTGATGCTGCTGGCGCGCCCCGAGGGCGCCGGCCCCGGCACGCGCGGAGTCGGTTTGTTCCTGATGCCGCGCTTCCTCGACGACGGTTCGCAGAACCACTACCGGATCGTGCGTCTGAAGGACAAGCTCGGCACGCGCTCGATGGCCTCGGGTGAAATCAAGCTCGAAGGCGCGATCGCCTATGCGGTCGGCAAGCTCGACCGTGGCTTCGTTCAGATGGCCGAGATGGTGAACTCGTCGCGGCTGTCAAATGGCGTCAAATCCACCGCGCTGATGCGGCGGGCCTACCATGACGCGATGACGGTGGCAAAAAACCGTGTGGTGTTCGGCAACCGCATCATCGACCTGCCGCTGGGCCGGCGCCAGATACTGAAGATCATGCTGCCGGTCGAGCAGGCGTTGTCGATGAGCTTTCTCACTGCGGACGCGCTCGACCGCGCCGAGGCCGGCAGCCAGGATGCGGCCGCACTGCTGCGCATCTTGACGCCAACGTTGAAATTCCGCGCGACCCGCGATGCCCGAAAGGTCTGTGGCGATGCGCTCGAGATGCGCGGCGGCATCGGTTACATCGAGGAGTTCGCGACCGCCCGCCTGCTGCGCGACGCGCATCTCGGCTCGGTCTGGGAAGGCACCGGCAACATCGTCGCGATCGATGCGTTGAGGCGCGCCGTCGGTCGCCACGGCGCCGAATCCGCGCTCGCAGCCGATCTGCACGCCCGCCTCGATGACAGCCCCTCGGTGCCGCAGGCTTGGCGCGACCGGCTTCACACTCTCACCGATCGCGCGGTCGGCTTCGCACGCGAGGTCGCGGGAAAGGCCGACAATGAGGCCGATGCGCGCCGTGCCACCAGCCTGCTCTATCATGTTGCCAGCGCCGTCGCGCTCGCCTGGGAGGCACATCGCATTCACGACATGCGTGGCGATGCGCGAAGGCTGTTGTTGTCGCGGCTGGTGATCGATCACCGGGTATCGCCGAGCGATCCGTTCCGGCTGACGGAAAATGCCGTGCAGCAGAAGATCGCCGCACTGCTGCTCGGCGACCGTGATGCTGGCATGAGCGAGGTTGGCGAACTGGTCCTGGCAGCGTAGGCTGCACCCGCGTTCAAAGCAAAAAAAGCGATAGGGAGTGCTCGATGAAGGCCGCCGTCCTCCATGAAGTCAACAAGCCCCTGGTCATCGAGGATGTCAGCCTGCCGAAGCCCGGCCCGCGCGAGGTCCTGATCCGGACGTCGGTCGCAGGTCTCTGCCACTCCGATCTGCACTTCATGGAAGGCCTGTATCCACATCCGCTGCCTGCGGTGCTCGGGCACGAGTCGGCCGGTGTCGTCGAGCAGGTCGGCTCCGACGTGACTTATGTGAAGCCCGGTGATCATGTCGTCACCTGTCTTTCGGTGTTCTGCGGCACCTGTGACAATTGCACCACGGGCCGCACGGTGCTCTGCACCGACACTACGGTGAAATTGCTGCCGGGGGCATCCAATCGGATGCAATGGGCACGCTCGGAGAAGCTGCATCAGTTTCTCAACCTGTCGTCCTTCGCCGAGCAGATGCTGGTGCACGAGAACGCGATCGTCAAAATCCGCAAGGAGATGCCGCTCGATCTTGCGGCGCTGATCGGCTGCGGCGTCATTACCGGCTACGGCGCGGTCGTGAACACGGCGAAGGTGACGGCCGGCGAGACCGTAGCCGTAATCGGGTGCGGCGGTGTCGGCATGGCTGCGATCAACGGCGCGCAGATCGCCGGCGCCGGCCGCATCATTGCCATCGACACCAATCCGGCCAAGCTCGAGCTCGCGACCAAGCTGGGCGCCACCGACATCATCAATCCGGCAGACGGCGACGTCGTGAAGCAGGTGCGCGATCTCACCAATGGCGGCGTGCATCATTCGTTCGAGGTGCTCGGCCGCAAGGAGACCGCGGAGCAGGCCTTCGGCATGCTTGCCTCCGGCGGCACGGCCACCATCGTCGGCATGATTCCGTTCGGCCAGAAGATCGAGCTGCATGGCTTCGACTTCCTGCGCGAGCGCAGGATCCAGGGCTCATCGATGGGCTCGAACCATTTTCGCGTCGACATGCCGCGGCTGGTGGATTTCTACCTGCGCGGCCGGCTGCACCTGGAGGACTGGATCTCGGCCAAGCTGAAGCTCTCCGAGATCAACGAAGGCTTTGCCAACATGAAAGCCGGCAAGACGCTGCGCAGCGTGATCATGTTTGACAGCTGATGCAAGAGACGCGGTCCTCAGCCCGCCGGGCACGTTGCGGGAAGGTAAGCCCGGCAAGACCAGATCTTGACCAACCGATGAACTGCCCCGGAGCATGACGGCAGAGCCCGGAGCGGCACTACCGCTGCAAATGTCGCGTAAAGATCCGCACCACATGACCCCTGACCCGCGGCGCCTCGTCGTAGAGGTCTGAGGCGAGGCGCTCGATGGTCTCGCGCAGCGACAGGAACTGGGCCTGCCGCGCGCTGCTTTCGGTGCCCTGCATGCCCGCAAGCTCGTCCATCGCGGCGTCGCTGATCTGGCAGTGTACGACCTCGCCGTCGTTCAGCATGGTGAAGCGAAAGGCGAGCCGTTCGAGATCATGGCCAATGATCCTGTCGCGCATGAGTGGCATCAAGTCGTCCCGGTCGACCCCGCGCCGAAAATGCCGAAAATCCCGCTGCTTGTCAGCAGCAAAGGCAATCCATGGCCTACTGAAATGCGACTTCAGCGAAACTGCGGAGCTTTCGCGAATGCAACCGCTCGGATTCCTGCTGTTTAAGCCGTTCCAGCGCCTTCAAGCCGATCTCGAGATGCTGGCCGACGCGGCGGCGGTAGAATTCGCTGGCCATGCCTGCGAGCTTGATCTCGCCGTGCAGAGGCTTGTCGGAGACGCACAGCAGCGTGCCGTAGGGGACGCGAAAGCGGTAGCCGTTGGCGGCAATCGCGGCCGATTCCATGTCGAGCGCAACCGCGCGCGATTGCGACAAGCGGCGAATGACATCGGGACCGCTGATCTCCCAATTGCGGTTGTCAACGCTCGCGACGGTGCCGGTACGCATCAGGCGCTTGAGCTCGAACCCCTCGAGCCCGGTGACGTCCTCGACCGCCTCCTCGAGCGCGACCTGCATCTCCGCGAGCGCCGGGATCGGCACCCACAGCGGCAACTCACGATCAAGCACATGGTCCTCGCGCACATAGCCGTGGGCGAGCACATAGTCGCCGAGCCGCTGCGTGTTGCGCAGGCCCGCGCAATGGCCGAGCATCAGCCAGGCATGGGGCCGCAGCACGGCAACATGGTCGGTGACATTACGCGCGTTGGACGGACCGGTGCCGATGTTGATCAGCGTGATGCCGCGATAACCGGGGGTGACCAAATGGAAGGCCGGCATCTGCGGCGCGCGCGCGGGCGCAACGCCCGTCGACGCGCCGCCGCTGCGCGTGATCACGTTGCCGGGAGCGACGAAGGCATCGAGGCCGGCCTCGCCAGCCTGAAGCCGCTGCTGGCAGAGCTGCGCGAAGGCGTCGACGTAGAACTGGTAGTTGGTGAAGATCACGAAGTTCTGGAAATGCTCTGGATCTGTGCCCGTGTAGTGGTAGAGCCGGCGCAGCGAGTAGTCGACGCGGGCCGCCCGAAACAAGGACAGCGGCTCGGGCGCGCCGGGCTGGAGCTCGAAAGTGCCGTCGGCGATGGCATCGTCCATGGTGGCCAGATCAGGCACGTCGAAGGCATCGCGCAGCGATCGCGTCACGGGCGAGTTCTCGCTGGTGGTGATGGCGGCTTCGATGTTGATGTCGCGGCGATAGGCGAAGTGAACGGGGATCGGTTCGCTGGACTCGCCGATTTCGACCGGGACGCCGTGGTTCTGGATCAACAGCCCGATCTGCTCGGTCAGATAAGTCCGGAACAGATCCGGACGCGTGACGCTGGTCTCGTGCACACCGGGCCGGGCGACGAAGCCGTAGGCGAGACGCGAATCCAGCCGCGCATGCGTCGCGGTGGTGACACGGACGAAGGGATAGAAGGCCCGCACCCGCGTCGTGATTGCCTCGCCGTTGACGTAAGCTTCGAACCGATCACGCAGGAACTTCGTGTTGCGCTCGTAGATCTCTTCGAGGCGGGCGACGGCGAGGCCGGCGTCGGAAAAGGATTCGGTGGCGACGGAGGGTGGGGATTGGACGGATTGCATTGTTCGATGCCGGGTTGCTGGGGCTGAATCGAACTATAGCAAGAAAACTAAAGCAAGAAAGAAGCCCCCCCCGTCATTGCGAGCGTAGCGAAGCAATCCAGAAATCTCGCCGCGAAGGCAACCTGGATTGCTTCGCTACGCTAGCGATGACGAAAGGAGGCGACGCTTCCCCGCGTCACTTCTCGCGGAACGCCCGCATGAACTGGTCGTGCAGCGGCTTCATCAGATAGGACAGCATGGTGCGGTCGCCGGTCTGGACGAAGGCTTCCGCCGGCATGCCGGGGATCAGCCTGGAGTCACCGAGCTTGGCGACCTCTTCTGCGGACAGCGAGACGCGGATGGTGTAGTAGCTCTGGCCGGTGCGCTGATCGGTGGTGACGTCGGGCGAGACGCGGCTGACGACACCGTTGAGCTCCGGCGTGGTGCGCTGGTTGAAGGCGGACAGGCGCAGCAGCGTCTTCTGGCCGATCTGGAGCTTATCGATATCGACCGGATTGACCTTGGCTTCGACCTGGAGATCGTCGGCCTGCGGCACGATCAGCATGAGGGCGTCGCCGGCGGTGATGACGCCACCAACGGTATGCACCGTCGATTGCAGCACCATGCCGTCCTGCGGCGCGCGGATGTCGACGCGGCGAAGCTGGTCCTCGGCGGCGACCTTGCGCTCGATCATTTCGCCGATCTTGTCGTTGGTCTCGCGCAGATCCTTGGAGACCTCGCTGACCATGTCCTTGTCGACCTGGATGATCTGCAGCTCGGTCTCAGTGATCTTGCCCTTGGCCTGCGCGCGCGAGGCGATGTATTGCGCACGCTCGCCGTTGAGACGGGCGCTATCGCGTTCGAGCGTGGTCAGGCGGGAGATCTGCACCAGATGCTTGTCATAGAGATCGCGGACACCCACGAGCTCCTGCTGCACCAGTGAGATTTCCCTGTCCTTGGCCCGCTCCTGCGCGGAGAGGCCCTCGATCTCCTCGTTGAGCTGCTGGATGCGCTCGCGCAGCTGCGCCTTCTGGCCGGCGCGTCCGTTGACGCGGACGTCGAACAGCTTGGTTTCGGCGGAGAGCAGCGCCTTGACGTCGGGATCGTTGCTGCGATCGAGCAGCGCTTGCGGGTAGTCGATCCTGTCGATCCCGCGCTGCTCGGCCTGGAGCCGCGCCGCACGCGCCTGCGCCGCATCGAGATTCTTGGTGACGATGGCGAGGTTGGCCTTGGTGACGGTGTCGTCGAGCCGCACCACGATGTCGCCGGCCTTGACCACGTCGCCATCGCGCGCGCGCAGCTCGCCGACGACGCCGCCGGTCGGATGCTGGACCTTCTTGACGTTGGATTCGACCACGATCTGACCCGGCGCGATCAGCGCGCCGGAAATCTGCACCGTCGAAGCCCAGCCGCCGAGGCCGACCAGGAGGACCAGCACGATCCCAAGCCCGAGCATCAGGTGGAACCGGATCGACTGCCGTACGGTCCGCTTCGCGGCGGGCTTCGCGCCGCCGAGCGCCATCGTGCTCATGCCTTGGCTCCGCCTTCGCTGACGATCTTGATCGGCGCCGGCGGTGTCACGCGCGGCTGGAGCACCTGGGCGAGCACCTGCTCCTTCGGCCCGAAGGCCTGCATGCGGCCGTCGCGCAGCACCAGGATCTGGTCGACCGCTTCCACGCCGATCGGACGGTGCGCCACCACGATGACGATGGCGCCGCGCTCGCGTGCCGCACGGATGGCGCGGGTCAGCGCTTCGTCGCCTTCGGTGTCGAGATTGGAATTGGGCTCGTCGAGCACGATCAGGAACGGGTTGCCATAGAGAGCGCGCGCCAGCGCCACGCGCTGCGCCTGGCCCGCGGAGAGCGCCGTGCCCTGCTCGCCGACCTGGGTGTTGTAGCCCTCGCGCATCTTGATGATCATCTCGTGCACGCCGGCCTCCTTGGCGGCGGCGATGATGCCGTCGGAGGTGGCCTCGGGATCGAACCGGCTGATGTTCTGCGCGATGGTGCCGCCGAACAATTCGACGTCCTGCGGCAGGTAGCCGATATGGCGGCCGAGCATGTCGGACGCCCATTGGTCGAGCGCCGCGCCGTCGAGCCGCACCTTGCCGCGAACCGGTTGCCAGACGCCGACCAGCGCGCGGATCAGCGACGACTTGCCGGAGCCGCTCGGTCCGATCACGCCGAGGCCGTTGCCGGCTTCGAGCGCAAAGGTGACGTCCTGCACGATGAGGCGCTGGTCGCCCGGCGGCACCATGGCGATGCCTTCGACCGAGAGGCGGCTGGTGGGCGCCTGCAACTGGGTCGGCATCGTCTGCGCCGGCATCTGCTCCAGAAGGCGGGTCAAGCGGTGCCAGCTCTGGCGTGCCGCGACAAAGGATTTCCAGTGCGCGATGGCAAGATCGACCGGCGCGAGCGCACGGGCCGACAGGATCGAGCCGGCGATGATGATGCCGGCGGTCGCTTCCTGGTGGATGACGAGATAGGCGCCGACCGCGAGCACGGCCGATTGCAGCATCATGCGCAGCACTTTTGCGACCGCGCCGAGACCGCCGGCGACATCGCTCGCACGCTGGTTGCCGTCGAGATATTTTTCGTTGGCCTCGCTCCAGCGCGCGTTCATCCGGCCGGCCATGCCCATCGACACCATGACTTCGGCATTGCGGCGGCTGGCCTGGGCGAGATCGTTGCGCTGGGCGGCAAGCCCCATCGCGTCTTTCGCCGGCTGGCGGGACATGAACTCGGTGACCAGCGTCAATCCGACCAGGATGACGGCGCCGACCAGCGCGGTGACGCCGATCATGACGTGGAAGGCGAAGCAGATGGCGAGATAGAGCGGCAGCCAGGGCAGATCGAAGAACGCGCTCGGGCCCATGCCGCCAAGAAAGGAGCGGACATTGTCGAGATCGCGCAGCGGCTGAAGCCCCTCGTTGCGGCTGCCGACCAGCAGCGGCAGGCGGACGATGGTGTCGAACACCCGCTTGTTCAGGGCTTCGTCCAGCGCGGTGCCGACCCGGCCCAGGATCCGGTTGCGGATCATGTCCAGCACGCCCTGCGCCATGTAGAGGAAACTGGCGAGGACGATCAGGCCGACCAGGGTCGGAATGCTGCGGCTCGGCAGCACCCGGTCGTAGACCTCCAGCATGAAGATCGACCCGGTCAGATAGAGCAGGTTGATCATGCAGCTCATCAAGCCGACGCCGACAAACGCCGTGCGACAGGCGCGCAGCGCATCACCGAGCTCTGAGCGGCGGACGCCGGGAACGGCTGCCATCAGTCTGATCTCTTTCGGGTAGGGGCCAAAGCCCCTGATTTCAAAGGCAAATTCAGGAGTAATTGACCCGGATTAACATCGCGTTTGCGCTCATCGCCCAACGCAGTCGAACACCCGGGACCCCTATAGCCCACATCACCCTCGACCGACCTTGCACGCAAGTCCGGAATCTCACGATCTTGCGGCTTTTTCTTGCAGACATGTCACCTCTCCCCGGGCGGGGAGAGGTCAAAAGTTCGATCAATTGAACTCGGGCGCCATTAGAATCGGCCGCCGCCGCGGACCAGCCGCACCACTAGCAGCAGGATGACCGCGCCGATCGCGGAATAGACGATCTCCGATATCAGTCCGGTGCCGATGTGAATGCCGAGCTTCGGAAACAGGAAGCTTGCCACCAGCGCGCCGGCGATGCCGACCACGATGTCGCCGATGATGCCGAACCCGGTTCCGCGCACCACCTTGCCGGCCAACCAGCCAGCCACGAGGCCGACGAACAGGATGACAAGCAGGCCTTCATTGGAAATGTACATAAGTGAGGTCCCTCTCCGTGAACGGTTCCATGGAAGCGGAACCGGGATGAACGAGGTCTGAATGCTGTTCCCCCGTTCCCCGCTGGCGGTCCAAAGATCATGACAGCGCGGTGACCGGCTCTGCCAGCACGCACCGTGCTGCCCTGCCCAGCCCGACCTCCACATTCCCAGGCAATTGCTCCAGGCAGCGCGGCTGGGCAGCGGCGCAGCGGGGCGCAAAGGAGCAGTTGTGCGGCCTCTCGCCAAGCGACGGCGGGGTGCCGGGGATGGTCTCGAGCCGCTGTCCCCGCTTGGCCCCGTGGACGGTCGAGGCGAGCAGGCCCTTGGCGTAGGGATGCACCGGTGAGCGGACGATGTCGCGAAGCGTGCCCTGCTCCACGATCTGGCCGGCATACATCACAGCGACCCGGTCGCAGATCTCGATGGCGACGCCGATGTCGTGGGTGACGAAGATGACGGACATGCCGAACTCGCGCTGCAGCTCGCGCAGCAGCAGCAGGATCTGGATTTGCACGGTGGCATCGAGCGCCGTGGTCGGCTCGTCCGCGAGCAGGATCTTCGGCCGGCAGGCGAGCGCCAGCGCGATCATCGCGCGCTGACGCATGCCGCCGGACATCTCGTGCGGATAGGCATCGAGCCGGCGTTTTGCGGAAGGAATGCGCACGACATCGAGCATTTCGAGTGCGCGCGCCCTGCCCTCCGCATAGGACTTGCCTTCGTGACGCACCACGCTTTCGGCGATCTGCGCGCCGATGGTGTAGACCGGATCGAGCGCGAGCGCCGGCTCCTGAAAGATCATCGACACGGTCTGGCCGCGGAACGACGACAGCTGCTCCTCGTTCATCGCGAGCACGTCGCGGCCCATGACGTTGACCTTGCCCGTGATCTGCGTGCGCTTCTTCGGCAACAGCCGCATCAGTGCACGCAAGGTCACGCTCTTGCCCGAGCCGGACTCTCCGAGCAGGCCGAGTACCTCGCCGTCGCCGAGCGAAAGGCTGAGATCGTTCACGGCATAGACCGTGCGCTCGCCGGTGAAGCGGATGTTCAGGCCTGAGATCTCGACGAGCTTTGTCATGACGGAAGTTTCGGCAGCCTGTCGTGATAATCGGTGGCGCGCTGGAATGCGGCGCCGATGGTGAGCAGCGTCGCTTCATCGAACGAGCGGCCGATCAGCTGCATGCCGATCGGAAGACCATTTTTGGTGAAGCCCGAGGGCACCGTGAGCGACGGCAGGCCAAGGTAATTCACCGGACGGGTGAACAGCGTCAGCCGCTGCAACAGCGCCGGCGCGTTCGGCCCGCCGCCGACGTCGCTCTCCTCGATCGTCGGCGCCGGCACCGGAGACGCCGGCGCGATGATCGCGTCGACACCTGATGTCGCAGTGTTGTGCGCGGCCAGTGCCGGCCCGCGCCAGCGCATCGCCTCGAGGTAGGTGATGGCGGGGACCGCAAGGCCGTTCTGGAGCCGCATCAACACCTGCGGGCCGTAATCCTGCGGCCGCTCGATCATCCAGCGCTTGTGGAAGGCGGCGGCTTCGGCCGCAAGCACGAGCTGGCTTGCCGCGGACAATTGCCGCTGATCGGGCAGCTCGACCGTGACGATGTCGGCGCCCTCACGCTTGAGCACCGCGATGGTTTCGTCCAGCACGCGCGCGACCTCGCCGTCGAGATCGTCGACATAGAAGGACGAGGGGACGCCGACCTTGAGGCCCTTCAGCGAGCCCCTGGTCGCGCCGACATAGTCAGACAGCGGCTCGTGGCTCGCAGTCGAATCCTCGGGATCGGGACCGGCCATCAGGGCCAGCAGCAGCGCGCAATCCTCGGCCGTGCGGGCGAGCGGGCCGACCGTGTCGAGCGACTGCGACAGCGGCATCGCACCGGCGCGGCTGACCCGGCCGACGGTGGTCTTCAATCCCGTGACGCCGCAGAAATGCGCGGGCATGCGGATCGAGCCGCCGGTGTCGGAGCCGAGCGCGGCATAGGTCAGTCGCGCCGCGACCGCCGAGCCCGAACCCGAGGACGAGCCGCCGGTGATGTGCGCCACGTTCCAGGGATTCCGAACAGGGCCGTAATGGGCGTTATGGCCGGTCGGGCCATAGGCAAATTCGGCGAGATGCAACGTGCCGAGCCGAACCTGGCCGGCGTCCTTCAGCCGCTGCAAGGCGGTGGAGGTCACTGTCGGAACGAAATCGCGGCGGATCAGCGAGCCGCAGGTCGCGACGTGGCCTGCGTCGTAATACATATCCTTGTGCGCGAGCGGCACGCCGTGCAGCGGACCGCGGACTTCCCCCTTGGCGAGTTCGGCGTCGGCGGCATCGGCGGCCTTCAGCGCCGCCTCTGCCTCGATCGACATGAAGGCGTTGAGGTGCGGCTGCCACTGCGCGATACGATGCAGCAGCGCGCGCGTCACCTCATGCGAGGACACCTGCTTCATCGCGATCGCGCGCGCGGCCTCGGTGAGCGTCATCAATGCGGGCTCGGCGCTCATTTCGAGAGCTTCGCAGTCTGCGCGATCGGATAGAGCGCGGGCTCGAGATCGAACGGCAACGTGCCGGCAATGGCCGCAAAGCCCTCGAAGGCCGGTCCGATGGAATTGGAGATGCGCGTCGCAATCTCGTCGTCGACGGGAACGCCGGCGACCTGTGCCGTCGCCTTGATCTCTTTTGTCGTCGGTCTCGTCATACGGTTTCCTCCTTCGGCGCGCGGCTATGGCCTGAACCCGGGATCGCCATGTAGCACGCGGCCTCGTGGCCCATTCTATCGAGCGCGGTGAGTTTTGGTGTCGCATTTGCGCAGAGCGGCTCCGCAAACGGGCAACGGGTGTGGAAGCGGCAGCCCGAGGGCGGATCGATCGGATTGGGCGGATCGCCCGTGATCGGCGGCGTCTCGGTGCGACGGTCCGGATCCGAGGACGGCATCGCGGCAAGGAGTGCGCGCGTATAGGGATGCGCCGGCTGGTCCCAGACCTGGTCGACCGGGCCGAGTTCGACCACTTCGCCGAGATACATCACCAGCACGCGATCGCTGATGTAGCGCACGACGTTGAGATCGTGACTGATGAAGAGATAGGTCAGGCCGAACTCGCTCTTGAGATCGGCAAGCAAATTGAGCACCTGCGCCTCGACGGATTTGTCGAGCGCGGAGACCGCTTCGTCGAGGATCACCAGCCGCGGCGAGAGCGCCAGCGCGCGCGCGATGTTGACGCGCTGGCGCTGGCCGCCGGAGATCTCGTGGGGGTAGCGGTTGGCGAAATTTGCAGGAACCAGGCCCACCTTGCCCAGCAGCTCGCGCGCCAGCGCGCGCGCAGCGCCGTCGGCCATGCCATGCACCTTCGGGCCGAAGGCGATCGATTCCTCGATCGTCAGGCGCGGGTTGAGCGAAGCGTAGGAATCCTGGAACACCATCTGCATGCCGCGGCGCAGCTCGCGCAAGGAGAGCGACTGGCCGACGCTCATGCCGTCATAAATGATGTCGCCGGTATCGCGCGGCATCAGGTGCATGAGCAGCCGCGCGGTGGTCGACTTTCCGCAACCGGATTCGCCGACGATCCCGACGGTCTCGCCCTTGGCGACGGAGAAGGAGACATTGTCGACGGCACGCACGGTGCGCTTTGCGGCGAACAATCCGCCGCGCACCGGGAAATGCTTGGTCAGGCCGTTGACCTGGAGCAGCGGCTGGGCGACGCCGCCGAGGTCTTCGATCGGCTCCAGCATTGCGACAGAGAGGTTGGTTTCGCTCATGGCTAGTTCCTGATGTCCATGGCGCTACGCAGGCCGTCCGAGAGCAGGTTGAAGCAGATCGAGACCGCGAAGATCATTGCACCGGGGAGCGCAGCGACCCAGGGGTTGACGTAGATCGCGGTCCGCAAGGTGTTCAGCATCAGGCCCCATTCCGGCTCCGGCGGCTTAGTGCCGAGTCCAAGGAAGGACAGGCCTGCCGCGAGGATCATCGAAACCGAGATCAGGCTGGTGGCATAGACGAAGATCGAACCGAGCACGTTGCCGAGAATGTGCACGCGCATGATGGTGAAGGGACCGGCACCGGAGGCGCGCGCGGCGTCGACGAAGTCCATGTTGCGCACGCCCGTCGTGACGCTTTCGGCGACGCGGGTGATCTGCGGCACGAACACGACGGTCAACGACACGATGGAATTGAGGATGCCCGCGCCCAGCGCGCCGGAGATCGCGATCGCCAGCAGCACAGACGGAAACGCGTAAAACACGTCGATGGTGCGCATGATCGCGGTGTTGAGCTTGCCGCCGACATAGCCGGCAACGAGGCCGAGCGACGTGCCGATGCAGAAGGCGAGGATCACAGGCAGAATGCCGATGAGAAGCGACAGCCGCCCGCCATAGATCAGCCGCGCCAGCATGTCGCGGCCGAGCTCGTCGGTGCCGAGCGGGTAGCCTGATGTGCCAATGTGGCGCAGGCGCCGGATCATCGAACCTTTGTACGGATCTTCCAGACCGAGCCACGGCGCAACGATCGCGGACAGGAAGATCAGCAGCAGCACCAGCGCGCAGACCATGCTGACCTTGTCGCGCCGGATACGGCGGCCGACGGTCGCCCAATAGCCGCGCGCCTTGGTCGCGGGCGCGGACTGAAGCGCGGCGTCGGAGGTGACGGACAACGGAAGCTCGCTCATCGCTAGCCCCGCTTGATGCGCGGGTCGATCGCGGCTTGCGCGATGTCGACCAGCAGATTGAGGAAGACGAAGAACAGCGCCAGGATCAGGATCGTGCCCTGGAGCAGCGGCAGGTCGCGCTGGAAGATCGCGGAGTTGAGCAGGAAGCCCGAGCCCGGCCAGGAGAACACGGTCTCGATCAGGATCGAGCCGCCAAGCATGTAACCGAGCTGAAGTCCCATCACGGCGAGCGCGGTGGGCGCGGCGTTCTTGATGACGTGGCGGAACACCCCGCGCTCGTGCAGGCCTTTTGCACGCAGCGCCTCGACGAAGTCCTGGCTGAGAATGTCGCCGGTCAGCGCGCGCACCGTGCGGGTGACGATGCCCATCGGGATCACCGAGGTCGTGATCGCCGGCAGCACGAGATATTGCAAATGCGCCCAGTCCCAGGCCCAGGCGGCCGAGCCGCCGGGTCCGGCGCCGACGGCGGGCAGCCAGTTCAGCTGAACCGAGAAGATGATGACGAGCACCATGCCAAGCCAGTAATGCGGCACCGAAACGCCGGCGATGGCAAAGGATGTCGCCAGCTTGTCGATCCAGGTCTCGCGGAAATAGCCGGCGATCAGGCCGAGCAGGATGCCCATGGTGAAGCCGATGATCGCCGCCGCAATCGCCAGCGTGACCGTGTTGCTGACCGCGCGCATGACCTCGGCCAGCACCGGGCGGCCCGTGGCGATGGAATTGCCGAGATCGCCATGAAGTGCGCGGAGCAGCCAAAGCCCGAACTGCACCGGCAGCGGGCGGTCGAAACCATAGGCGGTGCGGAGCTGCGCGGCGAGCTCCTGCGAGGCGTCAGCCGGCAGCACGGCCACCAGCGGATCGCCCGGCGTGATGTGCACGAGCAGAAAACACACCAGCGCGACGCTGATGACGATCGGGACGACGTAGACGATGCGTCTGGCGATATAGGCGAGCACGTTGTTTCTTTTCTTCCCTTCTCCCCTTGTGGGAGAAGGTGGCGCGAAGCGCCGGATGAGGGGTATCTATCCGCGGATGTACTGCGTCAGTTGAGAGGTCCGCATTCGCGGAGAGAGACCCCTCACCCGGCTTCGCTTTGCGAAGCCACCCTCTCCCACAAGGGGAGAGGGTGCACTGAGCAAGCTGAGAGAATTACTGCATCGACACCAGCGAGAAGTCGATGAACCAGCTCTTTGGCTGCACGATGCCTGTCACCTTCGGGCTGATGGCACGGGGGCCAACGTCGTGGGCGACGTAGAGGAAGGCTGCGTCATCGACGGAGGCCGCGTGCAGTTCGGCGAGCGCCGCGTCACGCGCGGCGGGATCGAAGGTTTGCCGCGCCTTCTTCACCAGCTCGTCGAAATTGGGATTGTTGATGAAACCCCAATTGTTCGAGACCGGCGGAGCCATGCCCGATTGCAGGAAGCGCACCAGCGCGAAGAACGGATCCATCGCCGCGTAGGTGACGTTGGTCGCGTTCGAGCCGTTGGCGCTGGGATCCTTGGCGCCGCGGCGCCAATTGGTGAACAGCGTATTCCACTCGATGACGTCGAGCTGCACGTCGAAATAGCATTCGGCCAGCGCCTGCTGGAGATATTCGTTCATCGGCAGCGGCTGCATCTGGCCCGAGCCGGAGGCAGAGGTCTGGGTCTTCACCGTCAGCTTCTTGCTCGGGCCGAAACCGGCCTCCTGCATCAGCTTCTGCGCAGCCGCCTTGTCATACTTGATCTCGAAGGTCGGCTTGCCGCGCCAGGGATGGCCGGGCTCAAAGGTGCCGGTCGCGGGCACCATCAGCCCCGCGAGCAGGCCGTCCTTGAGTCCTTCGCGATCGACGCAGAGGTTTGCTGCCTTACGCACGCGGATGTCGTTCCAGGGCGAGCCCTCGACGCGCGAGAACTGCCACGGCCAGACGTGCGGCTGCTCGTTGGCGTAGAGCTTGAAGCCGCGCTGCTTGAGCTCGGGCAAAGCGTCCGGCGCCGGTGCCTCGACCCAATCGACCTGCCCGGAGAGCAGCGCCGCGGTGCGCGCGTTCGCCTCCGGCATCGGCAACAGCACCATCTTGTCGACCTTGGGCACGCGGTCCTTGTTCCAGTAGCTCGCATTCTTGACCAGCTCCAGCCGCTCGCGCGGGGTGAACGCGGCCATCTTCCACGGGCCGGTGCCCGCGGCGTCCTTCGCAAACGCGGTCCATGCGGCCTGCGACTTGGCCTTGGCGTCAGCGCCTTCCGCCTTCTCGTAGAAATGCTGCCACTTCGCCGGGCTCGCCATGAAGAGATTGGTGAGGTTGATCGGCAGGAAGCTATCGGGCTCCTTGGTGGTGAGCTCGACCGTCATGTCGTCGATCTTCTTCGCGGACGCCAGCGTCGGCATCCGCGAGGCCGTGACGCCGACCTGGCTGGCGTCGAATTGCGGCGCGTCCTGCTTCAGCACCTTCTCGACGTTCCACACCACGGCGTCCGCATTGAACGGCGAGCCGTCATGGAAGGTGACGCCGGAGCGCAGCTTGAAAGTCCATTTGGTCTTGTCGGCATCGTCGACCTTCCACTCGGTGGCAAGGCCGGGGATCACCACGCTCGCCTTGTCGGCCGAGGACAGGTCCCAGCCGGTGAGCGCGTCATACATGGTGAGGCCGGTGAAGCGGTTGCCTTCAAAACCCTGATCGGGCTGGCCCAGCGTGCGCGGAATATCGGCAGCCGTCATGGCGATGCGCAGCACGGTTTCGGCACTGGCGACGCGCGGCCACGCAGCCGCGCTACTGAGCGCCAGCAACGCGATCAGCGCCGCGCGGGTCTTGTTTTTGTTGATCAGCATTGCCTCAATCCTTTTCCGGCTTCGATGACTAATTTTGATGCAATCGTATGCAATGCCTATGCCAATGGGGAAACTTATTCTGCAAATTGCCCCTGCGACGACAAGTCCTTGTGATGACACGTCGGCGAAAGCACCTCGCTGCCTATTCTGGCATCAAGATTGCAGGTTTGGCTCCAATTCTCCCTTGAAGTCTTCCTTGGAGCTTTGGCCATGCGTATCCGACTATCGACCTGTTTCGCCGTGCTTGCACTGGCGTTGTCCGCGATTCCGGCGGGCGCCGAAACGGTGCTGCGCTACGGCATTTCGATGGCGGACATCCCGCTGACCACCGGCCAGCCCGATCGCGGCGCCGGCGCCTATCAGTTCACGGCCTACACCATCTACGATCCGCTCGTGGCCTGGGAGATGGACGTCGCCGATCGACCCGGCAAACTGGTGCCGGGGCTCGCCACCGAATGGAAGGTCGACGATACCGACAAGACCAAATGGCGCTTCACCTTGCGTAAGGGCGTGAAGTTTCACGACGGCAGCGAGTTCACCGCCGACGCCGTGATCTGGAATCTGGACAAGGTGCTCAACGACAAGGCGCCACAATTCGACAAGCGCCAGAGCGCCCAGGTCAAGACCCGCCTGCCCTCGGTCGCGAGCTACGCCAAGATCGACGACTCCACGGTGGAGATCACCACCAAGACGGTCGATTCCTTCTTTCCCTATCAGATGCTGTGGTTCCTGGTGTCGAGCCCGACGCAATACGAGAAGCTCGGCAAGGACTGGGACAAGTTCGCGAGCCAGCCTTCGGGGACCGGCCCGTTCAAATTGACAAAACTGGTGCCGCGCGAGCTCGCCGAGCTCACGAAGAATCCGGATTACTGGAACAAGAAGCGCATTCCCAAGGTCGACAAGCTCGTGCTGGTGCCGATGCCGGAAGCGCTGACGCGCACCAATGCGCTGCTGGCCGGGCAAGTCGACCTGATCGAAACGCCGGCGCCGGATGCCGTGCCGCAGCTCAAGGCCGCCGGCATGAAGCTCGTCGATAACGTCACGCCGCATGTCTGGAATTATCATCTGAGCGTGCTGCCGGGCTCGCCCTGGACCGACATCCGCCTGCGCAAGGCGCTGAACCTCGCGATCGATCGTGAGGCCGTGGTGGGCCTGATGAATGGCCTTGCGAAACCCGCCAAGGGACAGGTCGATCCGTCGAGCCCGTGGTTCGGCAAGCCGAGCTTCGAGCTGAAATACGATGTCGCCGCGGCGAAGAAGCTGGTCGAGGAAGCCGGCTACTCCAAGGCGAAGCCGCTGAAGGCGACCTTCATCATCGCACAGGGCGGCACCGGCCAGATGCTGTCGCTGCCGATGAACGAATTTTTGCAGCAGAGCTTCAAGGAGATCGGGATCGACATCGATTTCAAGGTCGTCGAGCTCGAGACACTCTATACGCACTGGCGCAAGGGCGCGGCCGACGAGATGAACGCCGGCATCACCGCCAACAACATCGCCTACGTCACCTCCGACCCGCTCTACGCCATCGTCCGCTTCTTCCATTCGAGCCAGATCGCGCCGGTCGGCGTCAACTGGGGCGGCTACAAGAACCCGAAGGTCGACGCGCTGATCGACGAGGCCAAGCAGACTTTCGACAGCACCAAGCAGGACGAGCTGCTGGCGCAGGCGCACGCGCTGATCGTCGACGACGCCACGCTGGTGTGGGTGGTGCACGACACCAACCCGCATGCGCTGTCGCCCAAGGTCAAGCAGTTCGTCCAGGCGCAGCACTGGTTCCAGGACCTGACGACGATCGGGGCGGAGTGAGGCGACAGCTCAACCCTCTGCCGTCGTCTTGGCGAAAGCCAGGACCCATAACCACCGAATTTCGTTTGCCGAAGATTGGTGGTTGGCCGCTCGCCGTAACAACTTCTCCCTGGGGTAATGGGTTCTGGCGTTCGCCGGGACGACAGCGAGTGTGTGGTTAGCTTCAAAACCGCACATCTGCCCCCTACTTCGTCAGCAGTGCATAGGCCCCGGTCCACCCCTCCGCCGGCGGATTCACCTGGAATTCCTTGATACGCACTTCATAGAGCTTGAACAGCTTTTCCAGCGTGTCGGCATCCTCGCTCCTGCGCCCGCGTTCGATGGCGTCCAGCGCGCCCTGCCAGTCGCGGCCGCGATAGCAGGCCAGCATTTCGATGGTGACGTTGCGCAGGCGCTGGAAGGCGCCGGAATGCATCACGTCCTCGCGGCCGGCGATGGCGTAGATCACTTCGGGCTCGGTCTTGCCCTTGACCATGATGAAGTCGAGCTCGAGGATCGCGAACTTGTCCTTGGCGGCGAGCGCGGTCCTCGAGCCGACGATGATGGGAAAGCCGTACTCCTTCGACTGGCCTTCCAGGCGCGAGGCCAGGTTCACGCTGTCGCCGAGCACCGAATAGTTCTTCTTCAGGTCGGAGCCCATGTTGCCGACGACGCCGATGCCGGTGTTGAGGCCGATACCGACATTGAGCGGGATGTAGACGTGGCCGCCATCCGTGGCTTCCTGTTCGCGGTCCTTGTTCACCGCGTCGATCCGCTCCAGCATCTCGATCGCGGCCTCACAGGCGTTGACCTCGTGCTCGGCATCGTCGAGCGGCGCGTTCCAGAACGCCATGATGGCGTCGCCCATATATTTGTCGATATAGCCCTTCTGATCGATGATCACGTCGGTCAGAGGGGTCAGGAAGCGGTTCATCAGCGCGATCAGGCCCTGCGGGTCGTGCTTGTAGGTTTCCGATATGGTGGTGAAGCCGCGCACGTCGGAGAACATGATCGTCATTTCGCGCTCCTCGCCGCCGAGGACGAGCTTTTCCGGTGACTGCGCGAGTTGCTCGACCAGCACCGGCGACATGTATTGCGCGAACATGCCGCGGATCTGCACGCGCTGCCGCTGCTCGCGCACGAAGCTCGCGAAGATCAGCGTCAGATAGATCGCGGTGGTCGAGAGCAGCGGATAGGTGAAGTCGATGAGATAGCGGCGCTGGGCATAGTAGAACCAGGACACTCCGATCAGGATCGCGGCGAAGGTCGCGCCGGCAAGTACGAGGCGGACCGGTCCGAGGTTCGGCGTGAAGATGATGACGAGCAAGCCGATGACGAGCGCGGCGAGCAGCTCGACAACGAGCGCATAGCCGGGCTGGGAGATCACCGCGCCGCTCAGCACACTCTCCAGCACCTGGGCGTGGATCTCGACGCCGGGCATGGTCGAGGACACCGGCGTGGTCTTGAGGTCGTTCAACCCGCCCGCGGAGGTGCCGATCAGGACCAGCTTGCCGGCGATCTTGCCGGGCGACACGCTATTGTCGAGCACATCGGCCGCAGAGACGTAGATCGAGGGGTCCGGGCGGGCGTAATGCATCCACAGCTGGCCGTTCTTGTCGGTCGGGATCTCCAGGCCCTTGAGGCGGATCGTGCGGATACCGCTCTTGTCGGTCCTGATCAGCAGCGTCGGCGTGCCGGTGGCGACGCGCAGCATCTCCAGGCTCAGCGAGGGCATGATGTTGTCCTGCGCCCGCAGGATCATCGGCACGCGGCGGATCAGGCCATCGCGCTCGGGTCTGATCGAGAACAGGCCGCGTCCGGCCGCGACCTTCTCGATCACAGGCACGTTGCGCAACAAGCCCGGGAAGTCGAACATGAAGCGTTCAGACCCGTCCTCCCCGAGCGTCGCTACGCCGGTGAATGGAAGTGACTTGTCGAGTTCGGACAAGACTGCTGGAAGCCCCGTCTCGCCCAGCACCACGCGCGAGCGCTTGATCGCTTCGGCAAGGATCTGGTCGTTGCTCGGCAGCTCGCGCAACTTGGCGCGGGTGGCATCGTCGAGGTAGCGCATGTGGCTCGCGACCAGATCCGGATTGAGCCGGTCGGCCTCCGAGAACACGACGTCGAAGCCGATTGCGACCGCGCCGTTGCTGGTAAGGTTCTGTATCATGTCGGCGATCCGCGTCCGCGGCCACGGCCATTGGCCGAGCTTGGCGAGGCTCTTGTCGTCGATGTCGACGATCGTGACCGGCCGCGCCGCCTTGTGGCGCGGATCGATCAACTGAAACATGTCGAAGGTGCGCAGCCGCAGTTCCTGGATCGGCGGCGGATCCCACAGGCGAGCGCCGGCAAACACGACCAGCAGCGCAAGGCACATCAGCCGCGCAAACCCCAACTTCCGCGCAAACCACCGCCGCAGGATTTTGAGACGTTTCATGGCGGTTGAATATCACGCTTTCACGGGCAATGGCAGCCGGCGGCTTGGCACCCAAGCGGTCATCAGGCGTGGACGATGAAGTCGCTCGCATGGAGATGGGCCGCGGTGACGCCCTTCAGGACGATCGTGTCTGCCGCGTCGATCGTGATCAGGGTGTCCGCCGAATTGGTAGGTGACCCGGCCACATGCTGGGCCATCCAGGCGGAAAGATTGGAGGTCGTCACAACTGCCGAGAGATCGATGTGGTCCTGACCCGGCGTGAAATTCACGATCATATCGCGGTTCGAGTCGGCCGCGAACACGAACTGATCCTGATAGCCGGTTCCGATGAACAGATCTTTGCCGGTCGTGCCGGTGATCCGCGCGTGGTCGTTCGCACTTTCAGGAAGGTTGAAAATCAAGTGAATGGTATCGCTCGCCCCGTGCCCGTCGGTCACGGTGAGCGTGATCTTGTCCGTGGGCGGCTCTGCGCTGCCTTCATTGTAGATAACGGTATTCAGGCTCCCATTGATGTTTGCAAATAGACCGGAGCGCGACGACGGGCTCGCATTGCTGCCGGCAGCCTCAGTCGTGGCAGCCAGCGTGAATATCTCATTCGGAGCAGCGTCCGGGTCGACCAACGAAAGGCCATGGACGATCACCTGCTCGTCGTCGTCTTGCCTAACACTCACGTGATCGAGATCGAACATCGGCGTGTCATTCGCGCCGGTCACGCCGACTGTCAGTGTCGCCGTGCCCGCGGCCCCATGAACGTCCGTCGTCTGTACCGTGAACGTATCCGAATAGGATCCCTGCGGCAGTGCGTTGATGGCGGTTGCATCCGGAACGTAGCTGTAGTTGCCGTTCGCGTTCACCGTTAGCGAGCCGTAGTGGCCTGCGACCGTTGCAGCCGCATGATGCGTCGCATCAAGCACGGCATAGGTCAGCGACCCCGTCTCGCCACTGTCAGCATCGGTCCCGACCAGCTTGCCGGTGAGATTGGCGAAACTGTCAGTCGCAGCCGTGTCCGTGAGCGAGCCGATGTTGAGATCGGACAGCTTCGGCGTGTCGTTGGCGCCCGTCAGGTCCACCGTGTATGTCGCGGTGGTGGCAGCGCCATGCGCGTCGGTGACCTTGACCGTGAAACTATCCGAATAGGAGCCTCCCGGCAGGGCGTTGATCGACGCAGCGTCGGGAACGTAGCTATAGCTGCCGTTGCTATTGAGCGTCAGCGCGCCATAATGACCCGTGACCGTCGCGACGGCCTGGTGACCTGCGTCAAGCAGGGCATAGCTCAGCGTGTCGCCGGTGTCGACGTCGGTCCCGACCACCTGTCCCGTGAGGTCGGAGAAACTATCCGCTGCGGCCGTGTCGGTGAGTTTCCCGATGCTGCCATTGGACAACACCGGCGTGTCGTTGGCGCCGGTGACGGCGACCGTGAATGACGCCGTGCCGACAGCACCCTGCGCGTCCTTGGTCTGAATCGTGAAGACGTCCGAGTAAGGGCCTGCCGACAGCGCGTTGATCGCCGCAGCATCCGGAACGTAGCTGTAGCTGCCGACGGCATCCACCGTCAGCGAACCGTAATGACCGGCGACCGTCGTGACCGCGTTCGCTCCATCCATCACCGCGTAGTGCAACGTTGCCGTCTCGCCATGGTCGGCGTCGGTCCCGACCAGCGTTCCCGTGATGTTCGGGAAGCTATCGGTGGCGGCGGTGTCAACAAGTGGACCCGTGGTGACCGCGGCCAATGTCGGAATGTCGTTCTTGCCAGTGATGGTGACGCTGACCTCGGCCGTATGGATCTTGCCGTAATCGTCCGTGAGCGTGATGGTGGAGTCGACCTTCGCGGTCTGGTCCTTGGCGAGGAAATCCAGCGCACCGTCGACGATCGAATAGCTCCAGTTGACGGTGCCGTTGTTCTTGCCGGTCTGCCCATAGATCAGCGCGGCCTTCAACGCGGCGGTCTCGTCGTCGGTGAGCGACGCGGTGAGGTCGGTGCCGCCATCCAGCCAGGTCACAGCCTGGTCAGTGACTGCAACTGTCGCTATCGGACGGTCCGTCAGGTCGATGTCGGTGAAGTGAATCGAGCCGGTTGCGGCGGGCAGCGGGTCGGAATCGCCGGAGCCGGTGGTGCTTTCGCGCTCGGAGAAGTTCGCGGTCAGGGATGCATTGACCATGTCGAACGCCGGCGTGTCGTCGATCGCATGCATCGTGATCAGCGTGTGGCCGCCATCGTCGCTGCCCGCGAAGTGCGCGTTGCGATAGTCGCCGACGAGAGTCAGGTCAATGGTCTTGCCATCGTTGCCGGTGACCGTGAGCATGCCGCCGCTCGCAGGATCGACAGCATTGGGCACGTAGACGGCGCTGGTGCCGGGGCCCCACTGGATCGTCGATAATTCGATCGTGTCGTTCACGGACAAGTCTGCGATCGAGCCGCCGAACGTGTCCGTATCGATCTCAAGCGCGGCGCCGTTGCCGTGAAGTGCGATCGTTTGCGCGACCGTGCCTTCGAGCTTCAGCAGCGCGCCGGCATCGACGGTGACCGAGCCCGTGCCGGTCAACGAGCCGAACAGCGACAACTCGCCATGGACCTCGATGGTGCCGGTATTGGCGATGGTGCCCGAGATCGACGCCGTGCCCCAGCTGTCGATGTGGTTGTGATTGACGAGGCCAGGCCCACTCAGGGAGATCGAGGCGCCGTTGAGGAGATCGATGACACCGTCATTGACGATCGTCGACGCATTGCCGAACACGCTCGTGCCGGCGACCGTCCAGGTGCCGCCCAGCTCGTTGTTGAAGGTCGCGGTAGCGACCGAGACATTGCCGTTGATGTGGCCGGTGTTGTTGATCGTGAGGCTGCCGTCGGTCTCGACGATCGCATCGGTCGCGGAGGTCACGCTCAAGGCGGCGGCCGGCCCGATGGTGCCGGAATTGTCGATCACCGAACCGGTCGTGTCCTGCTGGATGTGGATCGCCGCATTGCCACCGGTGCCCACGATCGAGCCGGAATTGACGATGTGGATCGAACCGGTCGCGCCCGAAAACTCCAGCGTCGCGCCGACATCGACGATCACCTTGCCTGAACCGGCGATGCCACCCGCAAGGTCGAGCGTGCCGCTCTGGACCTCGATGATGCCGGTATTGGTGACGCTGCCCGTGACCGTATCGACGCCGGCGCTGTAGAGATTGCCGGCATTGCTCAGGCTGCCGCCGTTGATCGAGACGTCGGTCAGATAGAGCTTCGAGTGACCATCGACCGTGATCGCTCCGGTGCCGCTGTTACTGACAGTCAGATTTGTCAGCTTCAGCGTGCCATAGTTGATCGCCTCGAGATCCGCGGTGTTGGAGATGTCTTCGCCGGAGACGCCGAGCACGCCACCATTCGCCTGAATCAGATTGTGATTGGTGATGGTGTGAAGCGTGGCGGGATCAATCGTCAGCGTGCCGCTGGTAACGGTGATCGTGCCGGTGTTGGTGATGTCGGCGTTGTCGATCGCGCTCGTGCCGGTCGATTCCAGCGTACCGGCAATCGTCACCGTGCCGCCGTCGATGGTCGCGCCCTGGAGATCGAGTGTCGAGCCGGACTCGACCGAGACGGCACCGCTGCCGGTATTGGTCGCCTTCATCCCGATCAGCTTCAGTGTCCCGTGATCGATCGCCGCCAACGTGCCGGTGTTAGTGACGGCTTCGCCGTTGATGTCGAGCTCGGCGCCATTGGCCCGGAGGATGCCGTCATTCGCGATCGAGCTTGCGGAGGTCGTCGCCAACAGCGTCAACGCGCCCAGGGTTGCCTCGATCAGATAGTTGTTCGAGATGTTGGCGTCGGTAATCGCAGTTGTGCCGGTCGAATTCAGCGTGCCCGAAACATTGAGCGCGCCGCCGGTCAGGCTGGCACCGTTCAATGTCAGCTTGCTGCTTGCATCGACCTTGACCGTGCCATGATTGGCGATTGCGGTACCCGCAACGGTCACGTCATCCAGCGTCAGTATGACGCCGCTCTCAACCGTCACGGCAGCGGTGCTCAGCGTCGCCGATTGATCGATCTTGCTGCTGCCGATGACATCGATCGTGCCGACGCCGTTGACAGCCCCGCCCGAAATCTCCGTGCTGGACAGTGTCAACGTCTGGCCGCCATCGACCGTCACCATTCCGGTGTTGGTCACGACGTCGTTGAGCAGCATCGCAGCGCCGGCGATCTTCAGCGTACCGGTATTGGCGACCGCGCCACCCTGGATGCTGGCGCCGTCCTGGAGCTTGACGGTGTTGTCGAGCTCGATGCCTGCATTGTCCGTGATCGTCGAGCCCGACACCGTGATGCCGTCCAGCGTCAGCTTGGCATCGGCGATAACTGTGGCCGTGCTCAGCGTGGCGCCGCCATCGATCGTGCTGGCGCCAGTGACGTCGATCGTGCCGACGCCGTTGACAGCCCCGCCCGAAATCTCCGTGCTGGACAGTGTCAACGTCTGGCCGCCATCGAC
>NZ_JBVVPM010000005.1:0-53917 GCF_055811255.1 Bradyrhizobium sp. MI1.11 | reverse complement strand
CGTCACCGTGCCGGTGTTGGTCACGACGTCATTGAGCAGCGTTGCAGCGCCGGCGATCTTCAGCGTGCCGATATTGGCGACCGCGCCACCCTGGATGCTGGCGCCGTCCTGAAGCTTGACGGTGTTGTCAAGCTCGATGCCTGCATTGTCCGTGATCGTCGAGCCCGAAACCGTGATGCCGTCCAGCGTCAGCTTGGCATCGGCGGTAACTGCAGCCGTGCTCAGTGTGGCGCCGCCATCGAACGTGCTGGCGCCAGTGACGTCGATGGTGCCGGGGCCGTCGATCGTGCCGCCTGTGATCTCGGCGCCGGACAGCGTCAGGGTCTTGCCGCCGTCGACATGGACGGTGTGCCCAGTGTTGGTGAGGACATCGTTGAGCAGCGTCGCCGCGCCGGCGATCTCCAGCGTGCCGATGTTGGTGATCGGGCCATTCTGGATCTTGGCGTTGCCTTCCAACAGCACGGTGCCCTTCAGCACCACGCTGCCGCCGCCGCTGATGGTCGAGCCCGACACCGTCATGCCATCGAGCGTCAGCGCGATGCCGTTCTCGACAGTGACCGTGCTCGTGCTCAGCGTCGCACCGCCGTCGATCGTACTGGCGCCGGCAACGTCGATCGTGCCGAGACCGTTGATCGTGCCGCCGCTGATGGTGGCGCCGTACACTGTCAGCTTGCCAGCGGCATCGATCGTGACGTTGCCAGTATTGGTAACGATCGAGCCCTGGTCGATCGTCAGCCAGCCATTCGCCAGCACCTTGATCGTGCCGCCGGAGGCGTTGGAGACGGTCTCGTGGGCGAAATCCGCCGTGCCCTTGACGTTGACCGCTCCTGAATTGTTCAGCGTGCCGTTCTTGAGGACGCTGCTGCCATCGAGTTCCAACGTGCCGGCGATGGTGACCGTGCCGCCGCTGATGGTGGCAGTGTCGACGATCAGCGTCGTGCCGGCATCGGCCTTGAGCGTGCCGCCGGCATTGTTAATTGCGGCGAGCGTCTTCAGCGTGCCGCCGGACAGCTCAATCGTGCCGGAATTGGCGATCGTGGTACCGCCAGCGAAATCGCCACCGGCCGCAAGCGTCAGATAGCCGGCATTGGTGAGCACGCTACTGTCCAGGAACTCGGCCTTGCCACCAACCGAGATCGTGCTTGCCGCGAAATTGGTGAGCTTCGAATCGGCCTTGAGGCTGATCTCGCCCGCAATCGTCAGCGCACTCTTGTTGATGACTTCCGGTGCCTTGTGGCCGACCGCGGTGTCGTAGTCGTTCATCGTGATCGACTTGGCGTAGGCTGCCGTGTCGATTGTCACCGGATAGGACGGCGTCAGCCCATGCAGCTGGTCGGTGATGACGATGACGTCGTCATTGATGGTCGGGACCGTGCCGGTTGCCCAATTGGCCGCATCCTTCCAGAAGCCGCCGGAGGGAGCACCGGGCTTGTCGGTCGCGATCCACACCACGGCGGGAGCGTCGGTGCCGGTGATCGTGACGGTGATGGTCTGCTGCGAGGTGGCGCCTTGCGCGTCCTTGAGCGTCACGGTGTAGGCCAGCGTCAGCACCTCACCCTTGGGGATGAAGTCGGCGAGGTAGACCGGCAGGTCGGCCAGCGACCAGCTGATGGTGCCGGTGCCGCTGCCCTTGCTGTCGGCGCCCGCCGCGATCGCGACCGACATCGCGCTCTGGAACGCCGCGAGTGGGCCGGGCGGAACGCTACCATCAGGCAGGGTCGCACTGGTCAGCTTGACCGCGACCGTGTGGGCGTCGGTGAGGTCGACATCCGTGAAGGTCAGCGTGCCCGAAGTCGGCACCTCGCTGGTGAGCGGGCCACCGGGTTTGCTGGTGCCGCCCTCGAAGATGATGACGGGAACGCTGGTGGTGATCACCGGCTTGTCGTTGGTGCCGGTGATCGTGATGGTGATGTCGATGGGCGACGTTTCGGGATTGACCGAGAAATTATTGTTGACGCGAACCTTGTAAGTCAGCGTCAACGTTTCACCGGCCGCTAGGAAGTCGAAGACGTGGTCGGGAATCGTGTAGGTCCAGACCGCCGAGCCGTTGTTGTTGTTACCGCCGGCTGCGGCGACGCTGATCTGGGTTTGCGTTGCCGCGATGTCCTGCTTCTGGAGTGCAGAGAGCGCGCTGGTGACATCCTGCTGGCCGGCATTTTTGTAGAGATAGTTCGGCGCGTCGCCGAGGTCTATGCTCACCGTCGGCCGGTCGCCCAGGTTCTGGTCGACGAAGGTGATCAGGCCGGAGATGGTGTCGGAATGCGTCGTGTCGCCGGTCGTATCCGCACGCTCAGTCAGCGCGAACGCCTTCTGCACATTCCCATTGAGATCAAGGCTGCGTGCATCGGGCGGGCCGGGAATGCGGGTGCTGCTCGACGGATCATGGCCGGAATCCTGCGCTCCCGGCTGAGTGAGATTCGTGAAGGTCGCGGTCGCGGTGGCACCGGTGTCCGTCTTGATCACGACAATGTTGCCGGTCTGCGTGATCGAGTCGGTGAAGTTCTGGGTCAGCTTGGTGTTGCTGTTGTTGTCCGTGAACTTCAGCGTGAACACGTCCGTGATCAGCTTCTGGATGTCCGGCGACATCAGCGCATTGGAGATCGAGACGTTGCCGCCGCTGATCTGGATCATCTGGCCGGCCTGGTTGACCGTCGCGATCGGCAGCAGCGTGACCTTGTCGAACAGGATGTAGGAGCCCGTCGTGCCGTTCGGCTCGACCAGCACCTGGAAGCTCGCCTGCGGCTGCGGATCGCCGCCGCCAGCGGGAACGACGAAGTTGATCTGGCTCAGCACCGCCGTGCCGCGGATACCCATGGTGGCGACTGGCGTGTCGACCTTCATGTCTCCGTGCTTGGCGGTCTCGCCGGCAACGAAGGTGATGGTGCCCGCGACCAGACTGAGCAGAGAGGAATTGTTCGACCCGTTGGGGTCGTAGACCATCTCGTTCAGCACCATCCGCGCATTGGAGGACAGGCCGAACACCGTGCCGTCGATGAACGTGATGCCGAGCGTCGAGTCGCCACCGGTCGAGACCACGTCGCCCTTCTCGACGTTGTCGCCGTTGTTCAGGATGACGGAGACGCCGTTACGAACCGCGGTCGCGCTGCCGGAGAGCTTGGTGACGTGGCCGATGACCTGGGCGGCGGCAATGCCGGAGGCGGCCTGCGCATATTGCACATGGCCGGTGAGTGCGTTGACGACGTCGCCGGTGAGGTGCGCGCCGTCGGGCGAGGCGATCGCCGCGCGCTTGTCGCCCCTGAAATAGTCGTGAACGACGAAGTCGTGGCCGTCATGGGACAGCACGAGGTCGAGACCGGCGCGCTTGAAATCGCCGTTGAAGATCAGGTTCGGGTCGGGAACGACGAATGCGCCGTCAGGCACATGACCATGTGCCTTTGCGGTAAAGGAATCGACGTGGCCATCGGCGGGCGATCGGGAACCCAAGCCGTCCAAGGAAATCGCGGCGTCAAATTTGCCAGCGTAATTCAATCCGGGCACCAAAAAAGGAGTTAAAATCTAAGTAAGTATCGCTCGCCTAAACTTGCATATCATTACCAAGTCCTTAGCGAAACCACCTATTGCTTGTGTGATTTCGCATCACCAAGCGGTCGATGCTCTCAGGCGGCTGGGCACCTGCAGAGAAGTCAAAGTAATCTTTCAAATACTCATACGTAAAGCAGCGCTTATTTTCGCTCATTCCAAGTAACCTCATGTATTCTATTGCAGAAATCCCACAATAGATACTTATGTCATCTTTTGTTCGTGGTGCCCCGCACCACCCTGCGGCAAATACGGGGCCAAATCTGTGATCCAACTAACAGAAGCCGTGAAATAGCGAGCCGTTAGCCATAAGGCGCAGAATCAGTTCCACCACAACTTGTGCCTGCAATTGGTCCTTCTTCGCGGCAACTGCCGCTCTCCTAGCCGCGAATCGTAAAATTTTACGCAATATGAGCAGGCCCGTTTCAGCCTGTTGCCCGGTTTTGGGACCCCAGCCGGGCGCGTTAAGCAGAACAAAACCGCCTGCCTCGCACTATCTCCGCGAAAGCAACAAAGCCCAGCACGTGCAGGTCGAGGGGGACCTGGCGAAGCCGGAAGGGGATGTCAGATGGAGACCGCTGCTCGTTCGCGCGCCTGGCGCGCAATCCTAGTGCTGTGCGGATTGATCCTGCTTGGATCGGCCGCCGAGCTTCGCGCTGGCACGCTGTTGTCGCCGGGAGCCGGCGTCCTCGTGCGCAAATCCGCCGAGCCGTTCGGCGTGTTCGCCTTCGCCATCTCCGCCGGCAGCCTGCAACAAAAATGGCTCGCGCTGAGGTCCAGGCTCGACGATGACATGGTGCAGCTCGCGCTGTGCGACGGCGACCGGGACAATTGCGCTTCGCCGGCTGCGCTGAAACTGCTCGCCATCGTCGACCAGGCCCGCAGCCGTGACGGCCGCGCTCTGCTGGGCGAGACCAATCGCGCCATCAACCTCGCCATCCGTGCCGCCGCTGACGGTTCTGAGGACGTCTGGAGCTCACCTCTCGCGACCTTCGCGCGCGGCGCCGGGGATTGCGAGGATTACGCCATTGCCAAGCTCGCCGCCCTGCGGCTCGCGGGCGTTGCCGCCGAAGATCTCCGTATCGTCGTGGTGCGCGACGTCAGGGCCGGCGAAGAGCATGCGGTTGTCGCTGCACGGCTCGACGGCCACTGGCTGATGCTCGACAACCGCCGCATGGCGATGGTCGAGGACGACGCCGCACGGAGCTACCAGCCGTTGTTCGTGCTCTACCAGTCGGCCGTGATGAAGTATGTCGACGAACCCGTGCGGTTCTCGATGATCGCCGCCGAGGCGCGTTGACTTTCTTGTAGCCCGGATGGAGCCACCGGGTCGGCGCACAGCGCCGCCCGATGACGGGCTCCGCGAAATCCGGGGCCGCCGCCTGTCGCACGAATCCCGGATTGCGCTGCGCTCCATCCGGGCTACCAGGATCAAGTAGCTTACCCCACAAAGCCATTTCGCCGCGCGATTCGGGACGCTAGCATGGCCGCGGCTATGTGGGGGCGACCGGAATGCGGTTCATCGTGCTGACTATGCTTGCACTGCTGGCCTTGCCGGCGGCGCCAGGCTTCGCGCAATCCAGCCCGTCCGACCGCTCGGTCGCCGAAAGGCTGCCGTTGTTCGCCAGGAACAACTGCCAGCAGATCCGCGATCCCGGCAATCAATTGTTCTGCGGTGATGCCGAGCTTGCCGCCGCCGCCGAGAAGCTGAGCACGGGGATCGAGGCACGGCTTGCCCGTCTGCCCGATCGCCTGCCTGGGATCGAGGAGAACGCGATCTGGATTCGCCAGCGCAACCTCGGTTGCGGCATCGTCGGCCAGACCGCGATCCGCACCGACGATTTCGACCGGGTGAAGGCATGTCTTCTCAAGGTGACCGATGAGCGCGCCGCGATCGTGCGCGATCCGGATTTCGACTGTCTCGCGGCCAACACCGCCGCGGGCGCGCTGATCTGTGCGGACCCGTCGATGGCGCTTGCCGAGACCGAGTTGAACAGTCAGGTTCTCGGCCTGATCGGCAAGCTCGATCCGACCGCGGCGCGCTTTGCCTTCGCCGAATACGGCCGGTGGACGCGGGAGCGCGATCGCAAATGCAATCTGGTCGGCAAGGAGAACGTGCCGCTCGGGGAGCTCGAGTCCGCGGAGGACTGTCTCGCCGGCTATCTGAAGCACAAGGCCGACGAGATTGGCGCGGCGAAAGGCGATCCGAAGAAGGTGTTCGGCCGGCAGGTCGCAGCCCGCGCGCCCGACACCGATGCCGTCGACTTCTGTGCCGCGCGAATCCACGCGGCCAATTCCTGCGGCAACTTCCTCCGCATCAACCGCGTCTATGCGCTCGACAGCCAGGTGGGCGAGCAGGAGGCGCAGGTCACGGGCGAAATCGAGATGGCCGTGCTGGCACCCTTCGCCACCTGCAGCAAGGTCGCCACGACGTGCACGGGCACCTGCTGGGACCCCAGGACGGGCCGTCCGCAGCCTGGCGTCGGCAACAAGGAGCGCTCCGCAGACGCCTTCAACGTCACGCGCCGCCTGCGGATCCAGCGCACGTTTGCGTTTGTCAAAGCCGCCGATGGCTGGCGCTGCCGGGAAGACGAGCTGGCCCCGGTGAATTCAGGCACCGCGGGTGGGGGATCGTAGGGCTGTCCTCTCCCTCGCCCCGTTCTTACGGGGAGAAGGTTGGGGTGAGGGGCTGCTTCAGCGAATCCGGTGACAGGTCGACTCGCGGAGAGCCCCCTCACCCGGAATTTGCTGCGCAAATCCCGGCCTCTCCCCGCATGCGGGGAGAGGCGAAGAAATCAAAACATCAGATTGTCCTTCACCAGAACCCAGCGGCCGCCCTTGACCTGCTGCACCTGGGTGATGGTGTTGGCGAGGTGGTCGGTCTTGGAGAATTTGGTCGGCGGCGAGTTGAAGATGTCGAGGAACTTGTCGCCCGATTCCAGCGCGTCCAGCATCTTCTGGCCGGTGAGATCCTTGCCCGCCTTATTGGCGTAGAACGCAAACGTCGTCACCGCATTGTAGCCGATGATCGCCTGCGTGTTGGCATCGGTGTTGAACATCTTCTTGTAGTTGATGAGCCAGTCGTGGACCTTGCCCTTGGCGGTGTCCTCATAGGGGATCTCGAAGCCGCTCGCCGCATAAAGGCCCTCGACGGCGTCCTTGCCGAGTGCCGGCACTTCCAGCACGTTGGTCGGCGTCGCCCCCAGGAAAGTAACGTCCCAACCAAGTTTCTTCGCCTCCGTCATCGCGCCGATGGTCTCGCGGATCACGGTGCCGAGCACGACGAGATCGCAGCCGTCGGACTTCATCTTGGCGATCTGCGCGCTGAAATCGGAGGCGCCGCGCTTGTAGCTCGTCACCGACGCCGGCTGCAGCTTCATGACCGTCAATTGCTGGGTGAAGCCGTCGAGCACGTTCTTTCCGTACTCGTCGTCCTGGTGCATGATGCAGGGCTTCTGGAAGTTCTTCCACTCCACCATGTATTTCAGCGCGGCGCGCGTGCTCTCAACATAGGGCAAGAGGTTGTTGAACTTCAGCCGCTCCTGCGGCTTGGCCGGGTCGAACTTGAAGGTGAACTCGGCGGCGGTCAGCGGGAAGAGCTGGAGCACGCCGGCATCGAACAGGATGTCCTGCGCGGCGAGCGTCGGCGCCGATCCCATCGAGCCGATCATTGCAAATATCTTGTCGCGCTCGACCATCTTCTGGGACGCCAGCACGCCCTTCTTCGGATCGTAGCCGTTGTCCTCGAGGATCATCCTGATCTTGCGGCCATTGATGCCACCGGCCGCATTGATTTCCTCGACCGCCATCTTCATGCCGTTGGAGACCGGCACGCCCCAGACCTTGATCGGCCCCGACAGATCCTGATGGGTGCCGATGACGATCTCGGACGCCGAGATGCCTTCATTGGTGACCTTGGTTTGCGCGACGGCGGGCAGACAGGTGAGCACCACCGCGCCTGCCGCAAGGCCGAACGTTCTCAACGATCTCGACATTGACGTCTCCTCTCCTTGGGGCCCTTATGGTGCGAAGGGTGGGGCCATCACTCCTTCGCTGTTATTTAAACAAGATTGTTCAAGCCACCGCCCGCGCCGGATACATCGCGTCGATTTCGGCGGCATAACGCTTGTTCACGAAGCCGCGCTTCAGCTTCATGGTCGGCGTCAGCTCCTCGTCCTCCGGAGTGAGCTGGCGTTCGATCAGATAGAATCTCTTGATGGTCTCGACGCGGGCGAAATTGGCATTGACCGCTTCGATCTCGCGCCAGATCAGATCCTGGATCTCCGCCGCGCGGCACAGGCTGGCATAATTGGTAAAGGGGATGTCGTGGTCCTGCGCGAACTTCTCGACATTCTCCTGGTCGATCATCACGAGGCAGGTGAGGTATGGCCGCTTGTCGCCGATCACCACGGAATCCGAGATGTAGGGCGAGAATTTCAGCTGATTCTCGATCTCGGACGGCGTGATGTTCTTGCCGCCCGAGGTGATGATGATGTCCTTCATCCGGTCGGTGATGCGGACGAAGCCCTCATTGTCGATGGTGCCGACGTCGCCGGTATGCAGCCAGCCGCGATGGTCGATCGCCTCAGCTGTCCTCTCCGGCTGATTCAGATAGCCCATGAACAGGAAGTCGCCCCTGATCAGGATCTCGCCGTCGGGCGACAGCGCCACTTCCCCCCACGACACCGCCTTGCCCACCGAGCCAAGCTTGATGCCTTCCGCCGGCATCATGGTGGCGACCCCGCAATTCTCGGTCTGGCCGTAGAGTTCGTGGATGTCGATGCCGAGCGCGAGATACCAGCGGATCAGCTCCGGCGCGATCGGCGCCGCGCCGGTGAAGGCGATGCGGCATCGGTCGAGCCCGATCATGCGTCGGATGTTGCGAAAAGCGAGCCGGTAAGCGATGCCGTTGGCGATGCGCAACGACAGCGGCGGCGGCTTCCCTTCGATCCTGCAATCGACCATGCGATAACCAATGTCGATGGCGCGGCGGTACACCCATTGCTGCAACGGCGTCGCATCCTTCAGCGCGATGGTGATCGCGGAATAGAACTTCTCCCAAATCCGCGGCACCGCGAGGAAGATGGTCGGCTGCACCTCGCGCAGATTGTCCGGCACAGTCTCGGGACTCTCGGCAAAATTCATCACCGAGCCGAGCGCGACCGAGATGTAATAGCCGCCGATCCGCTCGGCGACGTGGCAGAGCGGCAGGAAAATCAGCCGCTCCTCGTTCTCGCGCGCTGGAATGAAATCATCGGCGTGCCGCATCTGGTGCGTGACGCTGCGATTGGCGTGCATGGCGCCCTTGGGCGGGCCCGTGGTGCCGGATGTATAGACGAGGACCGCGAGATCGCTCGCGCTGCGACTGTCGACCATCTCCTGCCACAGCGCCTCGCGGCCGGCCATGTGGTTGCGCCCGAGCGCGCGGAACTCGTCGAGCGACATCACCATGTCGTCGGAGAAGCCGCTAAGGCCCTCCATGTCGAACACGATGATCTTTCGCAGGGACGGACAGCGTGCGCGGGAGGCCAGGATCTTGTCGAGCTGCTCCTCGTCCTCGGCGAAGATCACTTTCGTCCGGGAATCGTTGACGAGATATTCGACCTGGGATGAGGCATCGGTCGGATAGATCCCGGAAGAGACGCCGCCGGCGCACAGAATGCCCATGTCGACATGGACCCATTCCGGCACGGCGTTGGCGATGATGGAAGCAACGTCGTCGGGCCTGAAGCCGATGGCGTGCAGCGCGTAGGCGATCTCCTTCGAGATCTCCAGCCATTCGCGCCAGCTGGTCGGCTGCCAGATCCCGAATTTCTTCTCGCGTATAGCCGGCCTGTCGCCCCGCGTCTCCGCGGCGCGCAAAAAGCTTTTCGCGATCGTGTCAGCGACCGTCAGCACCGCCGGTCGGGCCATGCACGTCTCCTCCTTGTCGCGCTCCCCTCCACTGCCTGCCTTGCCGGCGGTCTATATTAGCGGATGGACTTTGGTATTTAAGGCTTCCTCTAACGCCAAGTCTTCTTCTTTTTCCAGCGCCGCTCGCCTCGTGCGCCGGCTTCCTTGGCGCCCAGGTAGAATTCCTGGATGTCCTTCGAATGCATCAAGCGGTCGCAGCTGTCGTTCATCACGATCCGGCCGATTTCCAGCACATAGCCATAGTGCGCCGTCTCCAGCGCCACCTTGGCGTTCTGCTCGACCAGCAGGATCGACATGCCCTGCTCCTCGTTGACCCGACGGATGATGGCGAAGATCTCCTTCACCAGCAGCGGCGACAGCCCAAGCGAGGGCTCGTCGAGCAGCAACAGCGTCGGCCGGTTCATCAGCGCGCGGCCGATTGCGAGCATCTGCTGCTCGCCGCCGGAGAGCTGTCCGGCCGGCTGGTTGATGCGCTCCTTCAGCCGCGGGAAATAGCCGTAGACGCGCTCCAGATCGTCCGCGACGCCGTCGCGATCCTTGCGCGGATAGGCCCCCATCATCAGGTTCTCGCGCACGGAGAGGAACGGGAACACCTCGCGGCCCTCCGGCACATGGCTGAGGCCCAGCCGCACGATCCTGTCCGCCTCCATGCGCTGGATCGACTTGCCCATGAACTCGATGGCGCCCTTCTGCGGGTCGAGAATGCCCGAGATCGTCTTCAGCACCGTGGTCTTGCCGGCGCCGTTGGCGCCCAGCAGCGTGACGATGCGGCCGCGCGGCACTTCGAGCGAGATGCCGCGGATCGCCATGATCGGCCCGTAATAGCTCTCGATGTTGGAGAGTTTCAGGATGATATCTGGTGTCGCCACGGCATCCATCGCGTCAGGCTCCCAGATAGGCGGCGACGACATCGGGGTGCTCTTGCACTTCGGCCGGCGAGCCCATCGCCAGCACCCTGCCGTAGTTCAGCGCGATGACGCGGTCGGAGACGCGGTTGACCAGCGACATGTCGTGCTCGACCATCAGCACGGTGACGCCGAGCTCGCTCTTCAGGTCGCGGATCCAGAACGACATGTCGTCAGTCTCCTCCACGTTGAGGCCCGAGGACGGCTCGTCGAGCAGGATCAGCTTCGGCTCCGAGCATAGCGCGCGCGCCAGCTCGATCACCTTGCGCACGCCGTAAGGCAGACCCGAGATCAGCTTGTCGCGGTAGGGCTCGAGATCGAGGAATTCGATGACCTGCTCGACCCTGCGGCGATGCACCTTCTCGTCGGCGCGTACGCCTGGCAGGAACAACAGCTCCTGCCAAAGCTGCGTGGTCGAATGCCGGTGGCGGCCGACCAGCAGGTTCGACAACACCGTCGCATTCTCGAACAGCTCGATGTTCTGGAACGTGCGGGCGATGCCAAGCCTTGCGATGTCATGGGGCGGCTGCTCCGTGATGTCCTGATCCTCGAAAAAGATGCGACCCGAGGTCGGCCGGTAGATCCGCGAAATCAGGTTGAAAATCGAGCTCTTGCCGGCGCCGTTCGGCCCGATGATCGAGAGGATCTCGCCCTTTTCGACCGCGAACGACACCGCATCGACGGCCTTCAGCCCGCCGAAATGCAGCGACAAACTCTCGGCGCGAAAATAGCTCATCGGTTACGCTCCGACTTCACGTAGATCTTCTGCCGCTTGAAGGTGGCGCGCTTGTAAAGCGGGAACAGCTGGAAGAAGAGCTTTATCTTGAGCCAGCGGCCGTAAAGCCCGAGCGGTTCGAACAGCACGAACAATACGATGATGATGCCGTAGATGGCGCCTTTCAAGCCGTTGAGCGAGGCAAAGGCCGCGACCTTGGACTGGACATTGGCCGCGGCTTGCGTGCCCGCTCCGAACGTCGCTGCAATGCCGGCGATGATGCCGGGCATGTCGTCCTTGAGGTAGGTCAGGAACGGATCGATCATCACGATGAAGATCGCTCCCAGCACTGCGCCGTGCAGGCTGAAGGTGCCGCCGATCAGGATCACGATGATGAACTCGATCGAGAGCTGGAGCGTGAACATCTCCGGCGAGATGAAGGAGAGCTTGTGCGCGAACAACACGCCGGCGAAGCCGGTGATTGCCGCGGAGATCGCAAAGGACTTCACCTTGTACAGCGCGACATTGACGCCCATGCAGCGCGCCGCCGTCTCGCTGTCGCGGATCGCGACGAAGGCGCGCCCCGTGGGCGAGCGCAGCAAATTGAGCGTGCCGACGATGGTCAGCACCAGCACGGCGAGGCAGAGAAAATAGAAGGTGGGGCTGTCGCGCGAGACTGCGACCCCAAACAGCGACACCGCCTTGATCCGCATGCCCTCGTTGCCGTTGGTGACGCTCTCCCATCGCGCCAGAATCTCCTCGACGATGAAGGCGAAGGAGATGGTGGCGATGACGAGATAAATGCCTTGCAGCCGCAGCGCGGGGAATCCGACCAGCGCACCGATCAGCCCGGTCAGGAGCCCGGCTGCGAGAAAGTAGACCGGGAACGGCACACCATACTTCTGCAAATAGGCCGCCGTATACGCACCGATCGCGAGAAACGCCGCGTGCCCGAGCGAGGCCTGCCCGGTGAAACCCGTCAGAATCAGCAGCGCCACGCCGACGGTCGCATAGATGCAGACGAAGACGAGCTGACTCATCAGATAACTGGAGAGCACATAGGGCGCGATCAGCAGCACGGCCAGCAGGAGACCGTAGGAGACGTAATAGCCAGAATGCGGAAACAGCCTGATGTCGTCCTCGTAGTCGGTCTTGAACAGGAAGCGCATGCGTTCAGACTTTCTTGCGGACATGAAGGCCGAACAGGCCTTCGGGCTTGAGCAAGAGCACGGCGAGCAGCACGACGTAGGGCGCGACGTCCTTCCAGCCCTCGGCCAGATAGAAGCCGGCCATGCTCTCGATGACGCCGATCAGGACGCCGCCGACGACGGCGCCGGGGATCGAGCCGAAGCCGCCGAGCACGGCGGCCGGAAACGCTTTCAGGCCCAGCACTAGACCGACATTGGAATGGATGAAGGTGATCGGCGCCAGCAGCACGCCGGCACAGGTCGCAACCGCCGCGCTGATCGCCCAGACGATCGACACCACGCGCTTGACCGGGATGCCCATGTAATAGGCCGCCAGCATGTTCTCGGAACTGGCGCGCATCGCGGTGCCGAGCATGGTCTTGTTGAAGAACAGCCAGAGCAGCGCGCAGAGGATGACCGTCGCCGCGATCACCGAGAGCTTGTCATGGGCGAGCACCAGCGAACCGATCCGCAGCACGCCCTGACTGAACGGCGTGTCGATCTTGAAATCGTCGGTGCCCCAGATCATGCCGGAGACCGAGCGCAGGAAATAGCCGAGCCCGATGGTGGCCATGATGATGGAGAATTGCGGATAGCCGAGGATCGGCCGCACCACCACGCGCTCGGCGAGCATGCCGAACAGCGCCATTGCCGCCACCGCGCCGGCAAAGCCGACCCAGTAGTTCAGCCCCATCATGCCAATGAAGGTGAAGGCAAAGAATCCGCCCAGCATCATCAAATCGCCCTGCGCGAAATTGACGACCTCGGTGGCCTTGTAGACAAGCACGAAGCCGAGCGCGATCAGGCCGTAGACGCAGCCGAGCGCAACACCGCTGACCAGCTGCTGAACGAAATCCAGCATCGTCGCGCATCCTCCCGATACAACCGGCGGTTCTTCCTGACCGCCTTGCCGCATCTTGTGTTCAGTCGCTACGCAGTCGTTTCGCTGCGTTAGCGCCATTCGTCCCTTTGCCAATTCAGCCTGAACCGCCAAGCGCTGTCAACAAACGGTGACTTGCCATTAGTCCAATCCGGATGACGGAATTTGCGGCAGCGCGATTCACGGTGCCGAAACATCTTCGGGGCATGGTCGCGAGCGATGCAAAACCGCAAGGTGTGGCCGCCATGAAGACGGACGACTCGGCGCTCGAAGTCATGGGGTTAACGAAGTGTTTTGACCGTCTGGCGGTCGATAACCTCGATCTCACCATCCATGCCGGCGAATTCTATGCGCTGGTCGGCCCCAACGGCGCCGGCAAGACCACCACTTTGCGCATGGTTGCAGGCCTTTTGCGGCCCGATGCCGGCGCGGTCTCCATCTTCGGCATCGATGCGCTCCAGAACCCCGTCGCCGCCAAGCAGGTGATGGCGTGGGTCTCCGACGAGCCCATGATCTACGACAAGCTCACGCCGCTCGAATATCTCGAATTCGTGGCCGGTCTGTGGGGCATCGCACCATCGGCCTCGGAACCGGTCGCTGCGGGTCTCCTGAACTCGCTCGGGCTCGAGCCGCACCGGCACGAACGCTGCGAGGGTTTTTCCAAGGGCATGCGCCAGAAGGTCGCCCTCGCCGGCGCCCTGGTGCACGATCCCCGCCTCATCATCCTCGACGAGCCGCTGACGGGACTGGATGCCGTCTCCGCCCGCCATGTCAAGGGACTCCTGAGCGAGCGCGTCCGCGCCGGTTGCACCGTCATCATGACCACGCATATCCTCGAGGTCGCCGAACGCATGGCTGACCGTATCGGTGTGATCGCAGCCGGCCGCCTGGTTGCCGAGGGCACGCTGACCGAGCTCCGGCAGCAAAACGGGCACGCCGACACCAGCCTGGAAGATCTCTTCATCGCGCTGGTGACGCTTCCGGAAGCCGCATGAGCTCGGCCACCGCGCTGTCCTGGTTCGCCCGCCACGAGCTCCGGCTCGCCTGGCGCGAATGGCTCGCCATGATGACCGGCGGGCGGCGCAAACGAACACGTGCCGCGGTAATCGGCCTGCTGTTCTTCGCGGCGCTGCTGCACGTACCGGCCTGGGCGGTGATCGGCCGCTTCGCCGACCTGCAATTGCCACTCGACAAATCCTCGCTGATCGTGATCTCGGCGACGATTTTTCTCGCCTGGACGCTGATGCTGTCGCAGGCAATCGAATCGGTGACCCGGGTGTTTTACGCACGCGCCGATCTCGACCTCATCATGTCCTCACCCGCGACGCTGGCCAATCTGTTCTCGGTGCGCATCGCCGCGATCGCGCTCGCCATCACGGTGATGGCGCTGCTGTTCTCGACGCCCTTCATCGACGTGCTGGTATTCGGGGGCGGCGCGCGCTGGCTTGCTGCGTTCGGCGTCGTTGTCGCCATGGGCCTGTCGGCCGCAGCGATCGCGATCGCCGTCACCATCCTGCTGTTTCGCCTGATCGGTCCGGCGCGGACACGGTTCGTCGCCCAGATCCTCGCCGCCATCATCGGCGCCGGCTTCGTGATCGCGCTTCAGGTGGCGGCGATCATGTCCTACGGCACGCTGTCGCGCTTCACCATCCTGACCTCGGGTAGCTTGGCCGCTTACGCGCCCGATGCCGACAGCATCTGGTGGTGGCCGGCGCGGGCGGCGATGGGAGACGCCGAAGCGCTGCTGCTGCTCCTAGCGCTCGGGCTCGTGCTGCTCGGAAGCGTCATGGCGATCTTCTCGGGCCGCTTCGCCGACACGGCGATCGATGCCGCCGCCTATGGCGCGTCCGGCCGTCGCAGCGCGAAGGAGCGCCCGTTCCGCGGCGGATCGCGTCAGCATGCCCTGCGGCGCAAGGAATTTTCGCTGCTCTGGCGCGATCCCTGGCTGATCTCGCAGACGCTGATGCAGCTGCTCTATCTGGTGCCGCCGGCGCTGCTGCTCTGGCGCAACTTTGCCGACAGCTCCGCGGCGCTGACGCTGATCACGCCCGTCATCGTCATGGCGGCCGGCCAACTCGCCGGCGGGCTTGCCTGGCTGACGATCTCGGGCGAGGACGCGCCCGACCTGGTTGCGACCGCGCCGCTGACGCCGTCCAGCGTCATCCGCGCCAAGATCGAGGTGGTGCTGATCGCGATCGCCATCGTCTTCTGCCCGCTGATCGCGGCGCTCGCTTTCGCCTCGGCGTTCCAGGCCGCGGTCAGCGCCGGTGCGGTCATCGTCAGCGCGGCCTCCGCCACCGCAATCCAGCTCTGGTTCCGGGTGCAGGCCCGGCGCAGCCAATTTCGCCGTCGCCAGACCTCGTCGCGACTTGCGACCTTTGCCGAGGCGTTCTCCTCGATCGGCTGGGCTGCCAGCGCCGCGCTGGTGCTCACGCTGCCCATCGTCGGTCTCGTCAGCGGCCTGATCACCGCGGGCCTCGTCGCAATCACCTGGAAGTTCAGCCCGCGGCGGGAGTAAAGGCTGCCTGCCTTGAAAGTAAGGATAAATTGCCTTACCTATCAAGGTCTCAGTATTGAGGGATCCCCATGAGCACGCTCACGGTCACGGCAAAGGGGCAGGTTACGCTACGGAAAGACCTCCTGGAGCACCTCGGTGTACATCCGGGCGACAAGATTTCGATAGAAAAGCTTCCTGGCGGGCGAGTTGAGGTGAGAGCAGTTCGGCCCACCGGAGAGATTTCGGATGCCTTCGGCTTTCTGAAGGGAAAGACGAACGGTCGATCGCTCTCGATCGAGGAGATGAATGCGGTCATTGCTGACGGCTGGGCCAGCAAGCGATGAAGATAACACCCGACACCAACGTCCTGGTACGGGTGCTGGTCGAAGATGATGCCGAACAGAGCAAGGTGGCCGAAGCCCTTCTCGAGAACGCGGACCTCATAGCCATCTCGATCCCCGCATTATGTGAGTTAGCTTGGGTCCTCTCACGAGGCTACAAAACCTCTGCTGGAAATATCGCGGCTTCGATCCGGCACTTGATCAATGCATCCAATGTCGTCGTCAACCGGCCCATAGCTGAGGCTGGATTAGCGCTCCTCGAGGCCGGGGGTGACTTTGCCGATGGCGTCATCGCCCACGAAGGCAACTGGCTTGGGGCCGATACTTTCGTGTCGTTCGACAAAGCGGCCGTGAAACTGATCAAAGCAAGCGGTGGAATGGCGCGGCTCGCCGGCACCACATGACGCGAGGATAATTCGTAGATACACTCATCAGATCGTCGATAAGCGCCGGACGGTTCCTGATGTCTCGATTGTTGCTGACGGTCTGTGCGCTTCTCGGTTGGCTGGTAACATCTGCCTTCGCGCAGCAATCACCTCAGCGCAGCGAATGCCTGGCGATGGCGAATGCGGCACCCCGCGTGACGCCGGTCGCGTTCCGGCAGGCCGCAGCCTCCGCTGAAGTCCAGATTACCTATGCAGGCCATTCCACCTATTTCATCGACACGCCCGGCGGCTTGCGCATCGCGACCGACTATAGCGGGGCCTATCAAGTGGGCCGGCTGCCCGATGTCGTCACCATGAACCGGGCCCACAGCACGCATTATTCTTTATATCCCGACAAGCGCATTCCTCATGTGCTGCATGGCTGGGGCGAGGACGGCAAGCCGGCCATCGTGTCGGAGCGCATCGGCGACACCTTCATCCGCAACGTCACCACCGACATCCGTCGCTATTTCGGCGACGATTCCGGCGCCGACATGATCCGCGACGGCAATTCGATCTTCATCTTCGAGGTCGCGGGCCTCTGCATCGGCCATCTCGGCCATCTTCACCACAAGCTCGACGACAGCCATTTTGCCCAGATCGGGCGGCTCGACATCGTCATGGTGCCGATCGACGGCACCTACACCATGTCGCTCGACGGCGTCTCCGAGATCACCAAGCGGCTGCGCGCCTCGGTCGTGCTGCCGATGCACCGCTTCGCCACCCCGCTCGACGATTTCATGCAACGTATCGGCCAGCAGTTCGAGATCGACCGGCGCATGGAACGAAGTTTCCGGATGTCTCGGGATGCGTTGCCGTCGAAGCCGACGGTGATCATCCTCGACGGGGTGTGACGCGCCGAGCCGGAACGCATGAGCCTCCTCCGACTTGGTTGCTTCGAAATCAGTTACGATCGGAGCAGTCATGAGCAGAAGGTTGCTGGTCATAGGCTCATTTGCGGCCATTTACCTGCTGTGGGGTTCCACCTACTTCGCCATCACTTTGGGCCTGAAATCGATTCCGCCATTTCTGCTGATGACGCTGCGTTCGCTCTGTGGCGGCATCTTGTTGCTGGCCATGAGTGCCGGTGAGGTCGCGAACCTATCCGCGCAGGCGTGGATAAGGGCGAGCCTGTGCGGGCTCCTGTTCTTTGTCGGTTGCCATGGCGTACTCGCCTTCGCGCAGCAATCGGTTCCTTCGGGCGTGGCGGCCATCGTGCTGGCCACGATCCCGTTCTGGATCCTGCTGATCGATGTCTTGTTCCCCGGCGATCAGCGACCGAAGCCCTTCGCCCTGCTCGCTCTCGTGCCGGGCTTCTTCGGCGTCGGACTCGTGGCGTGGCAAAACGTCGAGCAGGCCGGCATCAGTATCCTTCCCGTCGTCTGGCTGCTGGCTGCGGCCTTGTCATGGTCGGCCGGGACTATCTTGTCCCGGAGCATGTCGAGCCAGGCATCCGCTATCCTGCTTTCGGGCATCCAGCTTTCGATAGGCGGTACCGTGTTGTTCACGATCAGTTGGCTGACAGGCGAGATCGGAAACTTCAGGCCGAGCGAGGTTTCGCTGACTTCGCTTGCAGCGGTGCTTTGGCTGATCATCGCTGGCAGCGTGATCGGATTCGTTGCCTACAACTGGCTTCTGGAAAACGTCTCGACCTCGTTGGTGTCGACCTACACTTTCGTCAACCCGGTGATCGCTGTACTGCTCGGCACCCTCGTGCTGAGCGAGCCATTTTCGCGCCTGATGTTGCTTGGTGCGGGTCTCGTGATTGTCTCCGTCATCGTCATTTGGCTCGCGGAACGCGCGACGAGCCGACGAACGAACGATAGGCCCAATCCTGGCATAGGGCATCTGTCGCCCAACAAGACTTGACGGCGGGCGCCGCGCAATTTTCTCCAAGTCGGCTGCCGCCCGGTCGTGCTGATCTCCCCGCAAACAGGAGATCGACATGAGCGACTTTGCGAGATTATTGCACGCGGACGGACCGAACCCCGAGCACGCGGCGGCGCTCCAGCTTTATGGCCGCTTCGTCGGCGATTGGGACGCCGAGATCACCGCCCATGGACCCGATGGAACGAAACACACCGCGCCCGGCGAAATCCATTTCGGCTGGGTGCTGGAGGGCCGCGCCGTGCAAGACGTCTGGATCATTCCGCGCCCGGCTGGCAGCCCGGCCTTGCCGATCGCCGGCAATTGGTACGGCACGACGCTGCGGGTCTACGATCCGACCATCGATGCCTGGCGGATCTCCTGGTTCGATCCCGGCCGCGGCATATTCCGCCAGCAGATCGGCCGTCCACGCGATGCCGACATCGTTCAGGAAGGCACGACCGAAGCCGGCGACCTGACGCGCTGGAGTTTTACGGAAATCACCGAGGATTTCTTCCATTGGCTCGGCGAGGTCAAGCCGGCCACCGCAACCGATTGGCGGCTTTCGGTCGATGTGAGGGCGAAGCGGCGCAAGGATTGACGACGGCGCCGCTGTGCCCGCGATGACGGGTGCGGTTGCGAAACGCGCGCTGCTGCACGCGAGAACGAGGTGTTAGGCTCCCAGAACAAGAAGCATACATCAAGGGAGCGAACGCCGATGGCCGCAAGCGGTTTGCCCGCCAACACGAGCGGGCTATTCGTCGAGCCGCGCGAGGACTGGCTCGCGCTGCATCGGGAGGAGATCATCGATCCCTCGCGGCCGATCGTCGATCCCCATCACCATCTCTGGAATCGCGGGCACCGCTATTTGATCGAGGAGATGGCGGCGGATATCGCCTCCGGCCACAACATCACCGCCACCGTCTATGTCGATTGCCGCTCGATGTATCGTGCGCACGGGCCCGAAGCATTCCGGCCGGTCGGCGAGGTCGAGTTCGCCAATGGCGTCGCCGCGATGAGCGCCAGCGGCGGCTATGGCAAGGCGGCGATCTGCGCCGGCATCGTCAGCCACGTCAACCTGCTGCTCGGCGATGCCGCACAACCGGTGTTGGAGGCCGAGATCGCGGCGGGCAACGGTCGCTTCCGCGGCATCCGGCATTCCTCGGCCTGGGACGCAGATCCCGCAGTCGCCGGCATGTATGCGAGCCGGCCGCAGGGATTGTTGCAGGACCCGACCTTCCGGAAGGGCTTTGCCTGTCTCGCGCCGCTGAACCTGAGCTTCGACGCCTGGCTGTTCCATCCGCAAATCGGCGAGCTGACCGAGCTCGCCCGCGCATTTCCCGACACCAGGATCGTGCTCGACCATTGCGGCGGCCCGGCCGGAATCGGCCGCTTTGCCGGGCGACGCGAGGAGGTGTTTGCGCAATGGCGCGCCTCGATCCGGGAGATCGCGAAATGCGAGAACGTCGTGGTGAAGCTCGGCGGGCTCGCGATGTGCCTGCTCGGCTACGACTTCCATTTGCGCGAGAGGCCGCCGTTATCCGAGGAGCTTGCCGCGGCGTGGCGGCCTTACATTGAAACCTGCATCGAGGCGTTTGGACCCACGCGCGCGATCCCGCCGGACAAGGGCCAGTGCAGCTATCAGGTAATCTTCAACGCCTTCAAGCGTATCGCGGCGCCCTTGAGCGAGACCGAGAAGACGGCGTTGTTCTCGCAGACCGCGAGTGATTTCTACCGGCTCGATCTGCCTTAAAGTGATTGGCGCCATGACGAGAACAGGGGCCGGGATGTTGATCCCGGCCCCCTGTTCCGTCGTGACCGCTGGGAAGCGTCCTTGAAACTGATTGAACTCTAACCGGCGCCCATCAGCGAGGCAGGACGGCGCTCGCCGGTGGAGACGAAGATCTTCTTGAGCTTGTTGAGGACGCGGATCAGGAAGCCGATCATCACGGGATTGGTCTTGCGGCAGAAGGCGATCTTCTTGACGTGGCCCTCGACATGCCATTTGGCATGCGCGCCGTTGCGGAAGAAAATGACGTCGCCCGGGCCGTAGCGCTTCGGCGGCATGCCGTCGCTTTCGAGCACGATCGACCCTTCCATGATCATGATCGTCTCATCGATGTCGTAATACCAGTTGAAGCGGCCTTCGGTGCAGGCCCAGATGATGGTCGAAGCGGTGCCGTCGGCGCTGGTGGACAGGATGTGCGAGCGCGACACCGGATTGCCTTCGATGATCCAGGACGGTTCGATCGGCCGCAGCTCGAGATCTACATTGCAACTACTGATTTCAATCAATGCGCGCGACATCTGTTCCCCCAGGGGATAAAATATGATCCGCCGGGTCTCGGCCCGGATTGTTCAAAGATGGCGGGAACGCTAGTAGCCGGTTTTTAATTCTTTCTTACGCAGGGTCCGACAATCAGCCGCAAGTTGCAGACGCGAAACGGTTAACGTCCCAATTTCCCTGCAATTTCGTACACATGAACCCTTCTTTTCCGGGGTGCGACAAAGTGCGCGAAGCTATCTGAAAGGAGCCATGCCGATGCCCCTCACCCCGGAGGTTCTCGCAACTCAAGGCGAGGTCGTGGCCTGGCTCGGCAGCCTCGATGTCTCCTTCGCAACCGACGAGGAGCCCTGGTTCACCGTCGATGGCATCGAAAGCCCCCGGCAGATCGGCAGTGACGGCTCCGGCGGCGCGTTCGTTCTGCTGCCGTCCCAGAATGTGCTCTACGTCTCGTCGGAAGGCCGCGCGGGAATCATCGCGGAGAGTTTCGAGGCTTTCGTCAAGCTCGTCGTGGCGCACCCCTATTGGCTCGACATCCTCAAATTTTCCGCCGGCGGTGATCTCCATGAGATGCGGCGGGCGGCGGATGCGCTGGAGGCCACACTCGACGACGAGGACGACGTCAACGAGGCCCGCGAGCAAATCCGCGGGGGTCTCGACCTGCCCGAGGCGAATGATCCGGTCGGTGCGCTCTACGACGCGGTGGCGGCCTCCGACGCCGTCGTGCGGGCCACCGACGGCAGCCCGTTCACGACGCTGTTCAACCGCTTCAGCATCGACAACAGCCCGATGCTACGCAACGCGGCGGCGTAGTTACTTCGCCCATTCGCCCTTGCGAAACACCGGCACTTTGCTGCCGTCGGCCAGAATGCCGTCGATGTCGGTCTCGGCCGAGCCGATCATCCAGTCGATATGGATCAGGCTCTGGTTGCCGCCTTGCGCGGCGATCTGCTGCGGCGTGAGCTGGGCGCCGTTGACGAAGCACTTCGAGTAGCACTGGCCGAGCGCGATGTGCGAGGCCGCGTTCTCGTCGAACAGCGTATTGTAGAACAACAATCCGCTCTGCGAGATCGGCGAGGAATGCGGCACCAGCGCCACTTCGCCGAGACGCCGCGCGCCCTCGTCGGTGTCCAGCACCTTGTTCAGCACCTCCTCGCCGCGCGAAGCCTTGGCGTCGACGATCCTGCCGTCCTCGAAACGCACTGCGATGTTGTCGATCAGCGTGCCCTGGTAGGACAGCGGCTTCGAGCTCACGACATGGCCGTAGACGCGCCGGCAATGCGGCGTGGTGAAGACCTCTTCGGTCGGGATATTGGCGTTGCAGCTGATGCCGTTCTTGGAGAGCGAGGCGCCGCCCTCCCATTCATGGCCGTCGGCGAGCCCGATGGTGAGGTCGGTGCCCGGTCCCGAATACTGGAGCGCGCGGAAACGCTGGCCGTTGAGCCAGTTGGTGCGCTCCCGCAGCACCGCATTGTGGCTCGCCCAATTGGCCGGCGCATCGTCGCGATCGACGCGGGACGCTGCGAAGATCGCGTCCGCGAGCTTGCCGATCGCGACCTCTTCAGGATCGTTCGGAAAGACTTGCTTCGCCCAGGACGGGCTCGGGTAGGCAATGATGTTCCAGTTGGTGTCGAAATTGACGATCTTTTCCAGAGCCGGCTGATAGGCCATGGAATTGGCCTTGCTGGCGCGCGCGACCTTGGAAGCATCTTCGCCCGAGAGCAGCATCGGATTGTCGCCGACGATGGCGAGACGCGCGGTGTTGTTCGAGAACGCCTTGGCCATGCCCTCGTAGAGCCAGTTGGCGGCGCGATCGAAGCTGTCGTCGTGGCCGTGGCGATAGCGCGCCAGCGTCATCTCTTCGTCGGAGAGAATGGGCGTCACGATGCCGGCGCCGGCCTTGTAGGCATGCACCGCGATCCGCCGCACCAGCGGCAACGCGATCGCAGGTGCCGTCAAGAGCAGATCCTGGCCCGGCCGCAAGCCCAGGCCCACCTTCACCGCCACCTCGGCCAGCCGGTCGAGCTTCACGGGATCGATGGGAGTGGAGGTGATGCGTTGATCAGTCATGCCGGATCCTCTGCCGAACGTCTCTCGTCCAATCTAAGTCTAGCATCGCGAGACACAAGTGCGCGAGTGCCTTGCGACCCCCCAAAGATACGCAGTTTCGCGCATTTTGGTTTTCAACGCGTTGCCGATTTCAGCACCCGGTCGACCATGGCGGGAGCAAGGCCGAGGTAATTTTTCGGTGATGTCAGCGCCTCGATCGTGGCACGGTCGATTCTGACAGAGACGCGGGAATCGGACGAGAGCGCGTCCGCCAGCGTAAGACCTTTCTCATTGGCGAGCCGGCAGGCGTCATAGACCACGTCATGGGCCTCCTGCCGCCCGATCTGCGGCGCGAGCCCCATCATGACGGCTTCGGCCACGATCAGACCGCGGCTGACGGCGAGATTTTCGTTCATCTTGCTTTCATCCACGATGAGGTCGGCGAGCGCGAACTTCGCCTGGTGCAAGGCGCCGGCGGTCAGTACGAAGCTCTCGGGGATCGCCATCCATTCGGCGTGCCAGGGCCCGGTGGCGCGCTCGAAATCCTGCACCATGGCATCCAGCATGAGGCCGGCGTGCTGGCGCACCGCCTTCGACGCCGCGAGCATCAGTTCCGAGGAGATCGGGTTGCGCTTCTGAGGCATGGTCGAGGAAGCACCGCGTCCCTTGACGAAGGGCTCGTAGACCTCGGCGAATTCGGTCGAGGCCATGATCATGATGTCGAGCGCGATCTTGCCGAGCGAGCCGGTGACGAGCGCCAGGAAGTTGACGGCCTCGGCAAAACCGTCGCGTGCGACGTGCCAGGTCGAAGCGGGGACGCCAAGCCTCAGTTCGGCGCAGAGCGCTTCCTGCACCTCGAACCCCTTGTCGCCGAGCGAGGCCAGCGTGCCGGCGGCGCCGGCGAACTGGCCGACCAGGACGCGCGGCTTCAATTCACTGAGGCGCTCGGCGTGGCGGTCGAACATCGCGAGCCAGATCGCGGTCTTGTAGCCGAAGGTGACCGGCAGCGCCTGCTGGAGATGGGTGCGGCCCGCCATCGGCGTGTCGCGGTAGCGCTTCGAGAGGTCGGCAAGGATTGTGCGCAGCGCGGCGATGTCCTGCTCGACGAGCTCGAGCCCGGCGCGCAATTGCAGCACCACGGCGGTGTCCATGATGTCCTGCGTGGTCGCGCCCCAATGCACATAGCGGCCGGCATCGCCGCATTGCTTCACCATCTGATGCACGAGCGGCAGGATCGGATAGCCGACGACATCGGTCTCCTGCCGCAACAGGTCGAAATCGAGCGCGGCAACATCGGTCCGCGCCGCGATCTGGTCGGCGGCATCGTGCGGAATCACCCCGCACTTCGCTTCCGCTTTCGCCAGTGCCACCTCGACCTCGGCATAGCGCGCGACCGTCGCGATATCGGAAAACACCTCCCGCATCTGCGGCGTGCCGAAGGCATCGCGGAACAGCACGGAATCGAGCACGGTGGTCGAGGCATGAAAAGCGGGCATGGGCGTTTCTTCGTGGTTGGTGTTTTGTGTGGGCGGCAGCTTACGCACGCGGAACTGTTCGGCAATGGACATTCACCGTTCGTCACACATTCGATGCCGTCGCGAAGGCCAGGACAACATGGGAAGCTGCCGCACGCCATTGCCTCAACACCGACATTGCGAGGAGCCCTTGCGACGAAGCACTCCACGCTGTCCGCGCGGCGACAGGCTGGATTGCTTCGCTACGCTCGCAATGACGTGATGAAATCGCGACAATCCGGCCGAACCGGCCACGTTCTAACCAAGGCTGCATTCCTCCCCGTAAACTGCATGGCTGCCATCACGCGATCGTGGTGAACCGGGCAGGCCCCTCGGTGGACTCACAGACATCAGCCGAAATCCGTTTTGCTTTCATCATTGCCCGATGTTGCCTTGAGGTCTGAGTTTTCGACGTGCAGTTTCTGTTCCGGGATCACCTGCTCGATACCGACTTGCGCGAGCTGAGCCGCGAGCAGGTTCCCGTTGCCGTGGAGCCGCAGGTCTTCGATCTCGTTGTCCACCTCATGGAGAACCGCGACCGGGTGGTCAGCAAGGACGAGCTGATCGACAAGATCTGGCACGGGCGCAGCGTGTCCGAATCCACGCTGACCAGCAGGATCAATGCGGCACGCAAGGCGGTCGGCGACACCGGCGCGAGCCAGGCGGTGATCCGTACCATCTCGCGCAAGGGTTTTCGTTTCGTCGGCGACGTCGAGACCAAGCGTGGAGCAACCGCGCCGGACTCCGATTTCGGAGCGAAGCTTCTGCAGGCCCCGCTGGCGCTACCGGACCGGCCGGCGATCGCGGTGCTGCCCTTCACCAACATGAGCGGCGACCTCGATCAGGATTATTTCTCCGACGGGATCAGCGAGGACATCATCACCGCGCTGTCGAAGCTGCGCTGGTTCTTCGTCATCGCGCGCAACTCCTCCTTCGTCTACAAGGGCCGCGCGGTGCACATGAACGAGGTCGCGCGCGAGCTCGGCGTGCGCTACGTGCTCGAAGGCAGCGTGCGGCGGAGCGGCGATCGCGTGCGCATCTCCGCGCAGCTCAACGACGTCTCGACCGGCAGCCATCTCTGGGCCGAACGCTACGACCGCGAGCTTGCCGACATCTTCGCCGTGCAGGACGAGATCACCGAGGCGATCGTCGCCGCGATCGAGCCGCAGCTCTATACCGCCGAGAGTTTTCGCGCCCAGCAGAAGCCGCCGGGAAGCCTGGATGCCTGGGACCTCGTGATGCGCGCATTGTCGCATTACTGGCGCATCACCCGCGAGGACAATGCCGCCGCGCAAGGATTGCTCGAAAAGGCCGTCGCGCTCGATCCCGCCTATGGCAAGGCGCTCGGCCTGCTCGCGACCAGCCACATCTTCGGCGCGCATATGGGCTGGTCCGACATGGCCGCGACCGTGCCGGTCGCCGAGCACGCCGCGCTCGCGGCGGTGGAGGCCGATCGTGAGGATGCCTGGGCCCATCACGGCCTGGCATACACTTATTTATTCCGCCGCCGCTTCGACGACGCACTGGCGGAATTCGAGCTGGCGCTGAACCTCAATCCGAACTTTGCGATGGCGCACGCCTTCTACGGCGTGACGCTGTGCTACGCCGGACGATGGCAGAACGGCGATGTCGCCGCGCGCCGCGCGCTGCGGCTGAGCCCGCGCGACCCGCTCGCGGCGATCTATTGCGGCGTCGCGGCCTATGCCCGGTTCATCGGCCGCGATTACGAAGGCGCCGCACAGATGGCGCGCGAGTCGATGCGGCAGCGCGCCGATTTCGTCGGCGCGCATCGCGTGCTGACGGCCGCCACCGGAATGTCGGGAGATCCCGCGCGCGCGGCTTCCGCCCTGGAAGGCTTGCGCCGCGCCCAACCGGGCATCTCGCTCGCCTGGATCACGCGCGAGCTACCGATGCTGCGGGACGAGGATCGCGAGCATTACCTCGAGGGATTGCGGCGCGCGGGGATGACATAGCGAATCTCTCCTCTCCCCGCTTGCGGGGAGAGGAGAGAAGAAAGCGCATCACTCCTGCATCATCTCGCCGCTGCCGCCGAATTCGGCCGGGAAATCCTTGAGCTTGGGCAGGCCGTCGCGCATTGGCAGCACCGTCTCGGCGTAATTGACGTGGACGCCGGGCGCGAAGGCGAGGGTGGGAATGGTGGCGGTGAAGACGTCGATCAGGCCGAGCGGCGGATGGTTGGTCATGAGATGGCCGCCGCACTTCTTGCAATTTTTGCGCTGGCTGAGCGGCGTCTTCGCAAAGGTCTCGACATTCTCTGCACCTTCTGTGATGCGCACGGCTTCGGGCTTCCACAGGCTGAAGGCGTTCACCGGACCGCCCGACCACGAGCGGCACGAGCTGCAATGGCAATAGCCCATCGCCTCCGGCGCGCCTGTGACCTCGATCGTGACCGCGCCACAGAAGCAGTTTCCAACATGTTTCATTAGGTCGTCTCCGTTGATGATTGTTCAGATTCCTCTCCCCGCTGCTGTTTGCCGATAAGTCGGCAAAAAGGAATGCGGGGGTCGCGACGAGCTTCGCTCGCACTAATAGCGTCGGGGTGAGGGGGATTCACCCCGAGAAACGTGGAAGGCCGGGTCGGCAAGCTCCGTTACGCGCCTCGGCGCCGCCGCGCGTCCTCCTTTCGGCGGACGCGGCCGAACGACGCGCAAGCTATACTGACTTGCGCCAGGGAATAAGCATCGACACCCGTTGTTTGTAGTGCCGGTACTCGTCGCCGAAGAGATCGATGAGGTCGTGCTCCTCCAGCGCGATGCCGACGAAGATGTAGGCCGTCGTCACGGCGGCGAACAGCAGATGGCCCGCGGTCATGACCGGCGCCGCCCAGAACGCGATGATGAAGCCGAGATAGATCGGATGACGGACGAACTTGTAGAGCAGCGGCGTCTTGAAGCGCGGCGGCGACGCCTCCTTGCCGACGAGATGATTGGTCACCTGATGCAATCCGAACAACTCGAAGTGATTGATGATGAAGGTCGAGGTAAACACCAGGACCCAGCCCACCAGCGACAGCGTGACGATCGTCACAGCAAGATCCGGGTTCGCGACGTCCCATATGACCGTGGGCAGCGGACGCCACTGCCAGAACAGGAGAAGCAATGACAGGCTGGCAAACAGCACATAGGTGCTGCGCTCGACCGGCTTGGGGACGTACTGCGTCCACCAGGCCTTGAATTGCCGGCGCGCCATGACGCTGTGCTGGATCGCAAACAGGGCCATCAGGAGCAGATTGATGATGACGGCCTCGGCCACGGGCGTATCCGTCCCGGTGTCGATGGTCTTCGGCACCACCAGCCCCATGACGAAGCCGATGGCGTAGAGAATGGTGACGAAAAACACGAGATACGCCGCAATTCCGTACAGAAAGGCGATGAACTTGAAAATGCGTGAGCCCGCAACCGGGCCGATAGGATGAACCTGATGATCAATTTGGGTCATAAACAGCTCCGTTGTGCCAAAACGCCGGCACTTCATTGGTCGCTGCACCATGCCGCACCGGAGGTCCCAAGACTTTCGCGGACGGTTGATTTTCGCCTGAGACGACTTTGATTTTTGCTTGAGACGACAGAAACGTGCGATTTCGCTTTGAAAACAACGTGCTCGACGGCGACCTGCGGGAACTCACCTGCAGCGGCGCCGCCGTGCCGTTGCAGCCGCAGGTGTTCGATCTCCTGCTCTATCTGGTGGCGCAGCGCACCCGTGTGGTCAGCAAGGATGACCTGATCAGCCAGATCTGGAGCGATCGGATCATCTCGGATTCCGCCCTGAACAGCCGGATCAACGCCGCGCGCAAGGCGCTCGGCGACGACGGTGCGAGCCAGCGGCTGATCAAGACCATTCCGCGCAAGGGCTTTCGTTTCGTCGGGGAAGTCCGGGAAGAACTGGCATCCGCGCCCGCCCCCACGCAACCCGTCGCTGCCCTGCCGCGCGCCCTGGCGGACCGTCCGGCGGTCGCGGTGCTCGCTTTCGAGAACATGAGCGGCGATTCCGCACAGGACTATTTCGGCGACGGCATCAGCGAGGACATCCTCACCGCGCTGTCGAAGCAGCGCTGGTTCATGGTGATCGCCCGCAACTCGTCCTTTACCTACAAGGGACGCGCGGTTCACATCCGGCAGATCGCCGAGGAACTCGGCGTCCGCTACATCGTCGAAGGCAGCGTGCGCAAGTCGGACAACCGGGTGCGCATCACCGCGCAGCTCAACGACGCCACGACGGGCAGCCATCTCTGGGCCGAGCGCTACGACCGCGAGTTGGTCGACGTGTTCGCCGTGCAGGACGAAATCACCAACGCGATCGCCGCGGCGATCGAGCCGCAGATTCATGCGGCGGAAAGTTTTCGCGCCCATCGCAAGCCCCCCGCGAGCCTGGATGCCTGGGATCTCCTGATGCGGGCGCTGTCGCATTACTGGCGCGTGACGCGGCGGGATCACGAGACCGCGCGGGCGCTGCTGGAACGCGCGGTCGGCATCGACCCGAACTACGGCCAGGCGCTGTCGGTGCTCGCGGCGAACCACATGTTCGGCGTGCATCTCGGCTGGGCCGAGCTTGCCGTGGTGGCGCCGGTGGCCGAAGCCGCCGCGCTCGCCGCGGTGCGCTGCGACCACGAGGATGCCTGGGCGCACGCCGCGCTCGGAAGCGTCTACTTCTCGACGCGAAGGCTTGCGGACGCGCTGTCCGAGTTCGAACAGGCGCTCGCGCTCAATCCCAACTTCTCGCTGGCACAGGGCTATTACGCACTGGCGCTGTCCTATGCCGGACGACCGAAGGATTCATTCGAGGCAGCGCAGAGGGCCATGCGGCTCTCGCCGCGCGATCCATCCCTGGCGATCTATCACGGCATCGCCGGCTATGCCCGCTTCATCGAGCGGCGCTATGGCGAGGCCATCACGCTCGCGCGCGAGGCGATCCGCCACCGCGGCGACCTCACCGGCGCTTACCGCGTGCTCGCGGTTTCTGCCGGCATGACCGGCGACGGCGTGCTTGCGGAGATGGCGCTGGGCGAGCTCCGCCGCACGCAGCCCAACATCTCGCTGCGCTGGATCGCGACGCAATTGCCATGGGCGAACGACGCCGACCGCGAACACTATCTGGAAGGGTTTCGGCGGGCGGGCTTGCGCTAGACGATCGTCATGCCGGGTCTACGTCACGCTTCCGGCGCAGATGGACGACGACGTCGAGCCGCGCGATCTCGTGGCCCGGAAGCGCCTCGGGCATCCTGGTGAAGGTCAGGCCGTCGGCGACGTCGACCAGCACATCCTCGCCTTCGAGGTAGAAATGCGGATGCACGGACGTATCGGTGTCGAAGAACGACTTGATGCCGTCGGCCGCGATCCGCCGCAACAGGCCGGCTTCGGTGAACTGGTTCAGCGTGTTGTAGACGGTCGCAAGCGACAGCCGCAGATTGGCGGCGGTGGCTTCTTCATAAAGCCTCTCCGCTGTCACATGACGATGAGGGCAGAGGAACAGCATTTGGCCGAGCGCCAGGCGGTGGCGCGTCAGCCTGAGGCCGGCGTCCCCGAGCAATCGCGCGCAACGTGCCGACGCCTCGTCTGCGAAAGAGATGGCGATATCGTCTGAATCCGCTTCGGATGGGGGTGGAATGGACGTTCATCGCCGATGGACTCGCAGTTGACCGGGCACGCGGGGCTTCACCCGTCCTGCCATCAGATCGCAGAAGCGGCAGCCCGGCTTTGATCCGAATCAAATCCGGAACGAGCCCGCCTCTGACCTATCGCAAGGCGGCCGAGTTTATTCCCGGCCAGAATAGCCTGACATCAATGAGGCTCACATGTCCAAGCCGGTTCCCGACAAGGCAGAGATCGCGCTCGAATATCCCGACAAGTTCTATGTCGGCACCTTCGGGCATTCATCGCGGTTCGAGGCACGTCTCGACGGAAGCGGCGTTGCGCTGGTGCTGCAGCATCCGGGCACGGCGGACGAGCGCAAATCGGTGCACCTGCACCTCAATTTCGGCCTGCTCGCCGGAATCCTGCGCGAACTCGCGGGCAGTGTCGCGGCCATCCCCAAGGACGACATCGCGCACCGGGAGCAACTCGCGGACGCGCTTGCCGAGTTGCAACGGGTGCTGCGGCCCTCCTGAAGCAGGGCGGCGCGGCGGCGCCGGCTTGGCCGTCAAATGCCATAACAGGACGCGCTGTACATTTTTTGGGCGAACACTGTCGAGACTTTCATCTTGCGGCGCCGAATGAGACTGTGTGAGCCTCGATCCCGGATGGGGACTGGGATGGGCCTGCCGTAGCTTTGCGCGCCATGACGTGCGAAGCGTTTGCGGCTGGTCTCGCTTGAGAAAGATACGACATGTCAAAACGAGTGTTGCTTGGTGTCCTCCTGGCTTGCGGCCTCGCGGCCCCGGCGCTGGCGCAAGAGCCGAAAGCGGGTGGAGCGATCAATGCCGTGATTCAGCCCGAGCCGCCCGGCCTGATGCTGGCGATGGTCCAGAACGGCCCGGTGCAGATGGTGTCGGGCAACATTTTCGAAGGCCTGCTGCGCTACAGCCCCAAGCTCGAACCGCAGCCGGAGCTCGCCGAGAGCTGGAGCGTCAGCGAGGACGCCAAAACCTACACGTTCAAGCTCAGGAAGGGCGTGACCTGGCACGACGGCAAGCCCTTCACCGCCGCCGACGTGCTGTTCTCAATCGAGATGCTGAAGCAGACCCACGCGCGTGCCCGCAACAATCTGGCGCAGGTCGACAAGGTCGAGGCTCCCGACGACTACACTGTCGTCTTCACGCTGAAGCAGCCGTTCGGTCCGTTCCTCGGCATCTTCGAGGTCGGCTCGATGCCGATCGTGCCGAAACATCTCTATGAAGGCACCGACTGGAAGACCAATCCCTACAACAACGCCCCTGTCGGCACCGGCCCCTTCATGTTCAAGGAATGGCAGAAGGGCTCTTTCATCCGCCTGGTCAAGAACCCGAACTATTACGAGAAGGGCAAGCCCTATCTCGACGAGATCTACTGGCAGATCATTCCCGATGCCGCGGCGCGCTCGGTGGCGTATGAGACCGGCAAGGTCGACGTGCTGCCCGGCGGCTCGGTCGAGAATTTCGACGTGCCGCGGCTGTCCAAGCTGAAGGACACCTGCGTCACCGGCGCCGGCTGGGAGTTCTTCTCGCCGCTGGCCTGGCTGTGGCTCAACAATCGCCAGGGTCCGCTCGCCGACAAGCGGGTGCGGCAGGCGGTCATGTTTGCGATCGACCGCGACTTCGCCAAGGACGTGATCTGGAACGGGCTCGGCAAGGTCGCGACCGGCCCGTCGGCCTCGACCATCAAATACTACACCGACGACGTGCCGAAATACCCTTACGATCCCGCCAAAGCCAAGGCGCTGCTGAAGGAAGCCGGCTACAAGGGCGAGAAGATCCGTCTTCTGCCGCTCGCCTATGGCGAGACCTGGCAGCGCTGGGGTGAAGCCGTGAAGCAGAACCTCCAGGACGTCGGCATGAACATCGAGACCATCGCCACCGACGTTGCCGGCGGCAACCAGAAGATCGGCGACTGGGACTACGACATCGCTTTCACCTATCTCTACCAGTACGGTGATCCCGCACTCGGCGTCGGCCGCAACTACGTCTCCAGCGCCATCGCCAAGGGCCAGGTGTTCAACAACGTCGAGGGTTACTCCAACCCGGAGATCGACAAGCTGTTCGCCGACGGCGCGGTTGCTACGCCGGACTCCAAGCGCAAGGAGATCTACGAGAAGGCGCAGAAGATCCTGGTCGAGGACGTGCCGGTGGCCTGGATGCTCGAGCTGCAATTCCCGACCATCATGCGTTGCAAGGTCAAGAACCTGATCACCACCGGGATCGGGGTCAATGACGGCTTCAAGGACGCATGGCTCGACAAGTGAGGGCGTGCCTTCCTTCACCTCTCCCCGCTTGCGGGGAGAGGTCGACGCGCTCGCAGAGCGCGGCGGGTGAGGGGGTACAGATCCATCGGCATTCTCGCCCGTGGAGAGAGGCCCCTCGCCCCAACCCTCTCCCCGCAAGAGCGGGGCGAGGGAGCACAATGCCCCCGTGGCTTCAGGTCACGCAACAAGACATGACCCTCTAGATGCTCTCCTTCGTCGCTCAGCGTGTCGTGAAGGGCGTGATCGTCCTGCTTGCGATCGTCGTCCTCAATTTCTTCCTGATCCGGCTTGCGCCCGGCGATCCCGCCGTCGTGATGGCGGGCGAGGCCGGGGCGAGCGACCAGATCTTCGTCCAGCAGCTCAGGGAGAAGTTCGGCCTGGACAAGCCGCTGCCCGAGCAGCTCTTCATCTACGTCAAGGGCATTGCTACCCTCGACCTCGGCTTCTCCTTCCGCCAGCAGGCACCAGTCGCGAAGCTGATCGGCGAGCGGCTGCCCGCGACATTGCTGCTGACGCTGACGGCGTTTGGGATCTCGCTCGTGCTCGGCGTTCTCTTCGGCACCTTCGCCGCGCGCTTTGCCGGAACCTTTCTCGACACCGCGATCACCGTCTTTGCGCTGATCTTTTACGCCATGCCGATCTTCTGGGTGGCGCTGATGGGCATCCTGCTGTTCTCGGTCACCATGGATTGGCTGCCGAGCTTCGGCTACGAGACGGTCGGCGCCAACCTCACTGGCTTCGCTCATGCCGTCGATGTCGCGAAGCACCTGATCATGCCGGCGATGACGCTGGGCCTGTTCTTCATGGCGACCTACACCCGCATGACGCGCGCCTCGATGCTGGAGGTGAAGCGGCTCGACTTCGTCAAGACCGCGCGCGCCAAAGGCCTCTCCGATGCCGTGATCCAGCGTCGCCACGTCCTGCGCAACGCGCTGCTCCCCGTCGTGACGCTCGCCGGCGTCCACTCCGGCACCCTGATCGGCGGCGCCGTCATCACCGAGACCGTGTTCGCCTGGCCCGGCATCGGACGCCTGATGTACGACGCCCTGCTCCAGCGCGACTACAATCTGCTGCTCGGCGTCTTCGTGATCTGTTCCGCCATGGTCCTGATCTTCAACCTCATCACCGACCTGGTCTATCGCCTGGTCGACCCGCGCATCGAATTCACCACATGAAACAGTTCTGGAAATCGATGCTGAGGAGCCCGAGCGGCGTCATCGGGCTCATCATCCTGCTGCTTGCGATCTCGGTCGCCTTGTTCGGTCCGATGCTGTTCCCGAACTCGCCCTGGCGCATGGTGCAGCGGCCGTTCCTGCCGCCGTTCACGCTCGCGACCGTGCCGCTCGGCACCGACGCGCTCGGCCGCGACGTGTTCGCCGGCATGATCTTTGGCGCACGCGTCTCGCTGCTCGTCGGCATGGTCTCCACCCTGGTGGCGCTCGTCGTCGGCGTTCCCATTGGCGCCATGGCCGGTTATTTCGGCGGCAGGGTCGACGACGCCCTGATGCGCTTCACGGAGTTCTTCCAGACCATTCCGAGCTTTGCGCTCGCGATCGTGCTCGTCGCGATCCTGCAGCCCTCGATCTATTCGATCGTCGCCTCGATCGCAGTGGTGAGCTGGCCGCCGGTCGCGCGGCTCGTCCGCGGCGAGGTGCTGTCGTTGCGCACGCGGGAGTACGTCCAGGCCGCCGTGGTCACGGGCCAGAGCAACACCTGGATCATCCTGCGCGAAATCCTGCCGAATACGCTGTCGCCGGTGATCGTGCTGGCCTCGCTGATGGTGGCGACCGCGATCCTGCTGGAATCCTCGCTGGCGTTCCTCGGCCTCGGCGATCCCAACCTGATCTCCTGGGGCTACATGGTCGGTGCCGGCCGCACCGTGATCCGCCAGGCGTGGTGGATCACCGTGTTTCCCGGCGTCGCCATCCTGATCTCGGTGCTCGGCCTCAATTTGATCGGCGAAGGCCTCAACGACGCGCTCAATCCGCGGCTGTCGCGGGAGGGCCGCTGATCATGACCGCTCCGCCCGCCGTCTCCATCAAGAACTTGCGGATCGCGTTGCCCAAGGGCGCCGAGCGTCCGTTCGCGGTCGACGGCGTCTCGCTCGATCTGCGGCCCGGCAAGATCGTCTGCGTCGTCGGCGAATCCGGCTCCGGCAAATCGATGTGCGCGCATGCGCTGATGGGACTGTTGCCTGACACGGTCACCGTCACCTCCGGCGAGATCCAGTTCGAAGGCCGCGACCTGCTCAAACTCGACGACGACGGCTGGCGAGATCTGCGCGGCCGCCGGCTCGCGATGATCTTCCAGGAGCCGATGACCGCGCTCAATCCGTTGATGCGGATCGGCGATCAGATGGCGGAGATGTTCGAGGCGCACGGGCTGCTCACGCCGAGGGAGCGGCGCGCCAAGGCGCTGTCGCTGGCGCGCGAGGTCGGCCTCCCCGACCCCGAGCGCATCGTGCGCGCCTATCCGCACCAGCTCTCCGGCGGCCAGCGCCAACGCGCCATGATCGCGATGGCGCTCGCGCTCGAACCGGCGGTGCTGGTTGCGGACGAGCCGACCACCGCGCTCGACGTCACCACGCAAGCGCAGATCCTGAAACTGATCCGCAACCTCCAGCGCAATCGCAACATGGCGGTGATGTTCATCACCCATGATTTCGGCGTGGTCGCCGACATCGCCGACCAGGTCATCGTGTTGCGCCACGGCAAGGTGGTCGAGGAAGGCCCCGCCTCGGCCGTCTTCAACGCGCCGCAGCACGACTACACCAAGGCGCTGCTCGCCGCCGTGCCCACGATGGACCCGCCCGCCCGCAACCCTCTCGACGACCAGGCCAAAGCGGTCGAGGTGATCGGACTGGACAAGACCTACGTCACCTCGGGCGGCTGGTTTCGCGAGGACCGTCGCGTCGATGCCGCACGCGAAGTCAATTTCACGATTCTCAAGGGCGAGACGCTCGGCCTGGTCGGCGAATCCGGTTCCGGCAAATCGTCGGTGGCCCGTCTTGTGATGCGGCTGGTCGAAGCCGATCGCGGCACCGTGCGGATCGGCGAGACCGATCTCACAAAGCTCGCGGGCAAGGCGCTGCGCGCCGAGCGCCACCGCATCCAGATGATCTTTCAGGATCCGTTCGCCTCGCTCAATCCGCGGCGCAAGGTCGGCCACATCATCGCCGACGGCCCGATTGCGGCCGGCACCGATCCGAAGGTGGCGTTCGACCGCGCCCGCGATCTCCTCAAGATGGTCGGCCTCGATGCCGGCGCACTCGAACGCTATCCGCACGAATTCTCCGGCGGCCAACGCCAGCGCATCGGCATCGCGCGCGCGCTCGCGCTCGAACCCGAAATCATCGTCGCCGACGAAGCCGTCTCCGCGCTCGACGTGTCGGTGCAGGCGCAAGTGCTGAGACTGCTTGAAGACCTCAAGGCGCGTCTTGGCCTGTCGATGCTGTTCATCACCCACGATCTGCGCGTCGCTGCTCAAATCTGCGATCGCATTGCGGTGATGCAGCGCGGCGCCATTGTCGAACTGAAGCCGACCGCGCAGCTGTTCGCCGCGCCCGAACATGCCTATACGCGCGAGCTGCTCGCGGCAGTGCCGGGGCGCAAGGATCGCGCGCCGGCGGCGTAAGTCAGCCGATCGCGATTTCTACTTCGGTCGGGGATTCGTGTTGTTCCAGGTGGGGACCGAGTTTGTTACGCCGACGGAGGGCTGGTTGGACGTTCCGACCGATGGCGCTGTCACGGTCCCGACGGTCTGCCCGGAACTTCCAATAGTCCCTTGCTGTACTGGTGCTCCGGAGCGTCCGCTCGTGCTGCTTGGTGTCCCCGTCCCCGACGTTTGTGCGTTGACGGCGAGTGGCGCTGCAGCCAATCCGAGAGCGATAAGTGCAGCAATGGAGCGTTTCGTTCTTGTCATGGCTGATCCTTTCGGGCGCGGTCTCTCAATCGCGATGCCGTTCGTCGAGGCACCCGTGCACTGAGTGACCTTACAACTCCACGCGCGACAAAATGTGCCGCAGTGCCATCATCCCGCGTGGCTCAACTCTTCATCACGATGCTGCGAAGCGGTCCCCGCCGAACAGATGCGCCGTGAGATCGGCGCATCGCTGAAGGTACCCCGCTCCCCCTCAGGAGCGGAATCCTCACGGGCTTTTTATCCCTCGTGACCGCCCGCACGGCTGCAAAGCCGAAGGCGACACCCCACATCCGGATGAAATGATTTCCATCATGTGATGATGGATTGAGAATCTATTGGAGACGACATGGGCCAGGTTATTGAGTTTGTCTCGAAATCCGAGCGCGAGCGCATTCGCCTCATCCAGGAAGCGCGCGCGATCTACGACAGCATCTTCCCGCCGGCTGATCCGGTGAGCGAACCATCAAGCGGAGCCTCCGCGCGTCGCAGCGACGGAGGCAACCTCGCGTGATCAAGATCATCGCCGTGCTCTGCAACCTCGCCTCTCCAGCGAACTGTCATGAGCAGACCGTCACCACATCCGATTTCGCCGACGTCTCGATGCAATCGTGCCTGATGGGTGCGCCGCAGCTTGCCGAATGGATGAACCAGCATCCGGCCGAGCGCCTCGCGGGATGGCGCTGCGTGATCGGCCAACAGGCCGGCCGGGGCGCCTGAGGGCGCATGCTCCCCTCTGGGGGCGTTGCGATCTTCACCTTGCGACCGGCCGCGCTGATCGACATCGGCTCTCGCCCAGAGCGTTCGCGTGCTATCGAACCGGCGGGTTGGTATTGCTCCAGGTCGGAACCGAGTTGGTGACGCCGACGGAAGGCCAATTATACGTGCCGATCGACGGCGCCGTGACCGTCCCCACCGTCTGTCCTGAGCTGCCGTAAGCCCTCGACGGCACGGCCATCGACCCTCCAACGCTGCCATAACTCGGGGCCGCCATAACGGAGCTGTAGTGTCTGGCGGACCTGTGCTTCTTCGCCTCGACAACGGAGGGAGCCGTAGCTAGGCCAACCGTGATAAGTGCGGCAATCGCGAATTTGATGCCTGTCATCGCTGATCCTTTCGTCGCCGTAGACCCCGTACGCCAAGTGTTCATTGTTCGGAAGAATTCCATAGCACTCCGTTCATAACTCCGTGCGCACACGAAGGTGCCGGAGCGCGGTCGCACGGCATGATCAGCGCCGCCGCGGACGACAGGCCTTGCGGTTGTGGCGCTCCTTGACGGTCGCGACCGAGTGCATCAGTTCCTTGAAGGCCGCGATTGCCTTGTCATCGCCGAATGCGCTGTCACCGAGCGCTTCCAGATGCTCAATGACCACGAGCAGCGCATCCGCGACCTGGCCGATCTGCTTGCCGTAACTGCCGACATCCGACAGTAGGTCCTTCTCGACATCGGGCGCCGAGGATTGGCCCACCGTGATGTTCACGAGACCGAACTGGCCGCCGGCCGGGCTGAAGAACGACGTGATCGGGTTGATGGACTGCACGACGTCCCCCGACAGAGGCAGCTTGAACACGGGCATGCGACTATTCTTTCCTTTGCTGAGCCCGGCGGGCGCGAGACTAGCACGCCCGCCCGCTACCGCGCCTCGCCTTCGGATGGACCCGAATCAGCGCTAAAGCGTTTTCGAGCGAAGTGGATGCCGGTTCGCGTGAAGAAAACGCGTCGAAACAAGGATCTAGAGCTTCGGTTCTGATTCAATCAGAACCGATAATGCTCTAGTGCATTCACCTCATCGACTTCGCGTATTGAGGCGATATGACCGGTCCCGAACTGAAGCAACTCCGCAACGATCTCTCGGACGTCCTCGAACGCAAGCTCACCGCGGCCGACATGGCCCGGCTTTGCGGATTGCCGGAGAAGGGCGGCGCCGACACCATCCGGCGCTGGGAAGTCAGCGGCCCGACACCGTCCGCGACCAAGGTGCTGCGCGTGCTCGCGATGGCGAGCGAGCGCTACCCGATCCTGGAGAAGTTCGACGTCTTCGATCGTCATGACGTGCGCGAGGAAGACCGGCCCGCAAAGCGCGCTGCATTCCGCGAACAGATGCGCGATGAGGCGCGGCGCCGTCTTGGTTAATGAGATGCGCGCGCAAGTTACACTGACAGCGCCGAGTTAAGCCTTCCTTCACCACTTCTTAAGCCGACATTAAGCACGAAAATCATTTACGGCCCAATACGTTAGGTTGGCTGCCGCTGTGCCACGGATGTGACAGCATTTTCGTCAAAAGCGAGCTATCTGCAAAATCAACGACGGCGCGGAAAGCGCGCCTGCCGGGGACCTAAGTGTTGGAGTTTGGACGATGAAGAAGATTCTGTTTGCGACCGTTGCGCTGCTCGTGCTGGGCGCTGCTGCGCCGGCAGTCGGTGCCGATCTCGGTAACCGCAATTACTATAAGGCGCCCGCGCCCGCTTATGCCGCGCCGATCTACAACTGGACCGGCTTCTACATCGGTGGCCATGTCGGCGGCGCGTTCTCCAGCGACAACAATTTCAGCGGCCTCTCCACCGGCAATAACGGCAACGGCCGTTTCCTCGGCGGCGTGCAGGCTGGTGCGGACTGGCAGTTCAACCCGAACTTCGTCGTCGGCGTCGAAGGCCAGTATTCCTGGCTCTCCGGCAGCGTCGGCGCGGTGTTCCCGGGCGGCGTCGCCTACACCAACGACCAGCGCGGTCTCGGCTCGATCACCGGCCGCGTCGGCTACACCTGGGGTCCGGGCCTGCTCTATGTGAAGGGCGGCTACGCCTACTCCGACAACAACGAGAAGGTCACTGTCGGCGGCGTGCCGGCGGCCTTCGTCATCACGGGCGATCACCGCAACGGCTACACCGTCGGCGCCGGCCTCGAATACATGTTCGCCCCGAACTGGTCGGCCAAGGCCGAGTACCAGTACTACAATTTCGGCGACGCGCACTTCACCGGTGGTCCGCTGGCGGGCACCGGCAACTTCACCACCGACGACCACACCATCAAGGCGGGCGTCAACTACCGCTTCAACTGGGCCAACTCGGCGGTCGCGCGCTACTGAACGGTTATCAAAACCTTATCATGATGAAGGGCCGGCATCGTTGCCGGCCCTTCTTTTTTCGCTGTGCGGAACGTGCGCAACCAATTGAGCGACTTGCGATTTTTTAACCTGGCCCGAGGATACTCCGCGGCGAAAACATAAAGATCACGCGTGGGGGAATTTCGATGGCGATCCGTCTGGGCCTTGGCCGTTTGCTTGGTCGTATCCGGCCCCGTTTCAAAATGCCGACATGGGGCGTGCGCGGCAGCCTGTTCACGGCCTTCGCGGTGATCGCGGGCATGGGCCTCGTGATTGCAGCCGGCGCCGGCTTCGTCTTCCACCATCTCGGCAGCACCATGATGGACCTGAGCGGCCGCGACATCCCGCGCCTTTCCGCCAGCCTTCAACTCGCATCGCAAAGCGCAACGCTCGCGGCGCAGGGGCCGGGCCTCCTGGCGTCGCCGTCCGACGAGGCGCTGAACGAACGCACCAAGAAGGTGCAGGAGATCCAGCAGCTTGCCATGGCCAAGCTTGGCGAGATCATCGAACTCGGCGCCGACAAGCAGATCGCAACCGCATTGCGCGACACCGCCAAGAGCATCGACGAGGCGACCCAGAGCCTGGTGTCGGCCGCGCGCGAGCGGCTCGATGCCGGCGCGCTGCATGACAAGCAATATGAAGCGCTCCGCAAGGCGCAGCTCACCTTCGTCGGTGCGGCCGGTCCTGCCATGCTGGATGCGCAAACGCGCCTGAACGCGATCCTCGGCGCGGCGGAAGTTTCCGCCGACGATGCCACCGAAGCCGCCCGCACTGTCTCCCAGGTCGCGACCATCTCCGCCAACGGCAATCTGATGGCCGCCGACATGATGGCGGCGCTGTCGGCCAACAACAGCGATACGCTGGAGGCGATCGAGAAAGAGTTCAAGGCGACGCGCGACCGCGTCAAGTCGAACCTCGAGGACCTGCCGAACATTGCCTCGATGCAAGCGGTGCGCGATACCGTGCAAAAGCTGTTCGCCTTCGGCGAAGGCAAGTCCGGCGTGTTCAAGATCCGCCAGAAGGAGCTCGACGCGATCGACTACGGCCAGACCATCCTGGACGAGACCCGCAAGCTCAATGTCGGCCTCGGCATCAGCGTGCAGCAGCTGGTCGAGGGTGTGCAGAAGGAGACCAACGCGTCGACCTTCCAGGCGCGGCAGGAGATCTCGCTCGCGACGACCGCGATGCTGGCACTCGGCGCTCTGACGCTGGTCGGCTCGGCGCTGTTCGTCTGGCTCTATGTCGGCCGCAACATCCTGCGCCGTATTCGCGAGCTTCAACGCGCCATGCAGTTGCTCTCTGCCGGCGACCTCGACACCGAGATCGTCCGCTCCCGGCAGAACGACGAGATCGGCGCGATGAAGGAAACGCTGACGGTGTTCCGCGACAGCATGATCGAAGCCCGGGCGCTTGCGAGCGAGCAGGACAGGGATCGCGTCGCCAAGGCCGAGCGTGCGGCGCAGATGGAGGCGAAGATTGCAGAATTCGAGGGCACGGTCCGCTCCGCGCTCGACAATCTCGCGCAATCGGCCAATTCGATGCAATCGACCGCGCAGAGCATGTCGAACACGGCAGACCAGTCCAATGCGCTGGTGAACGCGGTTGCCTCCGCAGCCGAAGAGACCTCGGTCAACGTGCAGACCGTATCGTCAGGCACGGAGCAGCTGTCGTCGTCGATCGAGGAGATCAGCAAGCAGGTCGTCACCTCGGCCGCGATCGCCAGGAAGGCGGTCGACGAAGCCGGCGCGACCGACGCCACGGTGCAGAGCCTCGCCGACAGCGCGAGCCGCATCAGCGTGGTGGTCGACCTGATCCAGACGATTGCCTCGCAGACCAATCTGCTGGCGCTCAACGCCACCATCGAGGCGGCGCGCGCGGGCGAAGCCGGCCGCGGCTTCGCGGTGGTCGCCTCCGAGGTGAAGAGCCTCGCGAGCCAGACCGCCAAGGCAACGGAGGAGATCCGCAGCCAGATCGCCAGCATGCAGTCGGTGACGACTTCGGCAGTCGGCGCCATCCAGGGCATCGGCCGGATCATCGGCGAGATCAACGACGTCACCACGACGATCGCCGCCGCGGTCGAGGAACAGGGCGCGGCGACACGCGAGATCGCCCGCAACATCCAGCATGCGGCCGGTGGCACCAGCGAGGTCTCCAGCAACATCGTCGGCGTCTCCACGGCTTCGGCGGAAGCCGGCGCAGCGGCGAACGAAGTGCTCGGTGCCTCCGACGCGCTCCGCCGCGAGGCCGACATGCTGCGCGGAGAGATCGACGCGTTTCTCAACAACATGCGGGCGGCGTAGGCGCCGTTCCGTAACCCGGAATGACCGCTATGCGAGCCCCGCCAGCGCCCTTTTTCGGCTGGCGCGCCGCAGCGAGCGGGTTTAAGCCGGTAGCATGAACGCAAAGACCGACACCGTGCAGTCCTCCGCCGACGCCCTGCGCTATCCCTGGGAACAGCATCCCGGCCCCGAAGAGGTCGTCGAGGTGAAGCCCGGCGTATTGTGGGTGCGGCTGAAGCTGCCGTTCCGCCTCAACCATGTGAACATCTATCTGCTCGCCGATGGCGACGGCTACGCCATGATCGATGCCGGCTTCGGCAATGAGGAGACGATCGAAGCCTGGACGAAGCTATTCGACGGACCACTGAAGGGCGTCAACATCACGCGCCTGATCGTGACCCATTCCCATCCCGATCATGTCGGTCTCGCCGGGTGGATCGTCGAGCGATTCAACTGCCCGCTGGTGATGTCGCAGGTCGAATATCTGCAATCGGTCTATCACCAGAACCGCGGCACCGAGGAGCGGAAGGAGGCGCAGCGGCTGTTCTTCCGCCGCCACGGCATGGACGAGTCGCTCACGGAAAAGCTGCTCGGCCGCGGCCAGGACTATCTCAAGCGCGTCTCGGTGTTGCCGCCGTCCTACCGCCGCATCTCGCATGGCGAGGACGTCGTGATCGGCACGCGCCGCTTCAAGGTGATCACCGGCGGCGGTCACGCGCTCGACCAGGTGATGCTGTATTGCGCCGACGACAAGCTATTCCTCTCGGCCGACCAGGTGCTGAGCAAGATCTCGCCGAACGTCAGTGTGTGGGCGGTCGAACCCGACCAGAACTCGCTCGGCGAATATCTGGCCTCGCTCGCCAGCCTCACCACGACTCTCCCCTATGACGTGCTGGTACTGCCCGGCCACGGCGTGCCGTTCTACGGGCTGAAGACCCGCATCAAGCAGCTCGCCGATCACCACGAGGAGCGCTGCCGCCTGATCGCGGAAGCCTGCCGCGAGGTGCCGCAGACCTCGCGCGCCCTGGTGCCCGTGGTGTTCAACAAGCACGTGCTGGACGAACACCAGATGGGTTTCGCCGCCGGCGAACTGGTCGCCCACGTCAACTACATGATCGTGGAAGGCCGGCTGACGGCCGAGACGAAGGACGGCGTGCTTCAGTTCAGGACGACCTGAGTTGCAGGGCCGCCGATGACCCATGAGGCCATCCGCAATCTGCTAGCACGGGACGACGACGAAGCCCTGGGCGAGCTTCGGACACTGTCAACGGCGAGCGATGCCTTTGTGCGGCGAACCGCAATCGAAGTCATCGGACAACACAAGCGGGGGCATGAACTCCGCACAATTATTGCCGCTGCGTTTTCCGACACGTCAGATTACGTCAGGCGCACCGCCTGCGGCATCGTCGAGCAATGGAAGCTTGCCGAAGCTCATGATCTCGTGCTGCCCCTTCTGAGGGCGCCCGAAGCATCGACGCGAGAGTGCGCGCTTCGCGCCCTTGCGGAAATCTGGCATGAGGCGGATTTCCATTCGACCTTTGATCTCTACAGGCGCGATCCGGAAATCGGAGTTCGGAAGGAAGCCGCGCGGACCTTACGGCGAGGCGCCGCCGCGGGCAATTGGCGGCTGCTGTTCGATGCTTTTTCCAGGGATGAGCTTGCCCGGCATCGATTGTGGGCCTGCGAGATCGCCGAGACTTTCGGCGATCCGGACGTCCTACCCGCGCTGACCCTGCTGCTGAACGATGACGACGGACATGTGCGCAAGTCCGCCGCGCACGCCCATCAGGCGATCGGGGCGCGCAATTAGCCTGGGCACAATGGTGCAGAGCAACATTGCATCTCGCGCGAACTTGATCCGGATCAAGTTTCAAATCGCACGATAGGGCATTTTGCCCAAATGCCCCGCAGGTCCAAATGTGGGATAGCGCATAGACATTGGAGCTGGAAAAGCTCTAAGGATATGCGGGTCTTTGGTCGGTTCCGCTGCAGGTTTGACGATGGATTACGCCCAGTTCTTCAATTCCGCCCTTGATCGTCTCCACACCGAGCGGCGCTACCGCGTGTTCGCCGATCTCGAACGCATCGCCGGCCGGTTCCCGCATGCGCTCTGGCACTCGCCCAAGGGCAAGCGCGACGTCGTGATCTGGTGCTCCAACGATTATCTCGGCATGGGCCAGCACCCGAAGGTGGTGGGCGCGATGGTCGAGACCGCGACCCGCGTCGGCACCGGCGCCGGCGGCACCCGCAACATCGCCGGCACGCATCATCCGCTGGTGCAGCTCGAGGCCGAGCTCGCCGATCTCCACGGCAAGGAAGCCTCGCTGCTCTTCACGTCCGGCTACGTCTCGAACCAGACCGGCATCGCGACCATCGCAAAGCTCATTCCGAACTGCCTGATCCTGTCCGACGAGCTCAACCACAATTCGATGATCGAGGGCATCCGCCAGTCCGGCTGCGAGCGGGTCGTGTTCCGCCACAACGACCTCGCCGATCTCGAAGCGCTGTTGCAGGCTGCGGGCCCGAGCCGGCCCAAGCTGATCGCCTGCGAGAGCCTTTATTCGATGGACGGCGACATCGCCCCGCTCACCAAGATCTGCGACCTTGCCGAGAAGTACGGCGCGATGACCTATGTCGACGAGGTCCATGCGGTGGGCATGTACGGCCCGCGCGGCGGCGGCATCGCCGAGCGCGACGGCGTGATGCATCGCATCGACATTCTCGAAGGCACGCTCGCCAAGGCGTTCGGCTGCCTCGGCGGCTACATCGCCGCCAACGGTCAGATCATCGACGCGGTGCGCTCCTATGCGCCGGGCTTCATTTTCACCACCGCTCTGCCGCCGGCGATCTGCTCGGCCGCGACCGCGGCGATCAAGCACCTGAAGACGTCGAGCTGGGAGCGCGAGCGTCACCAGGATCGCGCCGCCCGGGTCAAGGCGATCCTCAACGCCGCCGGCCTGCCGGTGATGTCGAGCGACACCCACATCGTCCCGCTGTTCATCGGCGATGCCGAGAAGTGCAAGCAGGCTTCCGACCTCTTGCTCGAACAGCACGGCATCTACATCCAGCCGATCAACTATCCGACGGTCGCCAAGGGCTCCGAACGCCTGCGCATCACGCCCTCGCCCTATCACGACGACGGCCTGATCGATCAGCTCGCCGAAGCCCTGCTGCAAGTGTGGGACCGCCTGGGTCTGCCGCTTCGCGAGAAGTCGCTGGCGGCGGAGTAGGCTTCTTCGCCTTCTCTTCGATCTAAGTTTCACCGTCCCCGGAGCTACCCCCCTCCCCACCCTCCCCCACAAGGGGGGAGGGAGCGAGAGAGTTGCGGCTCCTTACATCGGGTAGCCGCACAGCGTGACGGTCGGTCTCGAATTCTTGCGACGCGGACGCTCTCTCCGTTCCCTCCCCCCTTGTGGGGGAGGGTCAGGGAGGGGGGTACCGCGCGGGGACTCTCTCGGTGAGCCCGAGGCAGCGCAGCTTTGGGGCAGCGCACCTTAACGACACCCCCGGTTCCCGCGCCCGCGCGGCATTTCGCTGTCGCCTCCACCCGCCCAACGCGCTAGATTTACAGGGAAAATGAGATCGGGCGCGGCCAGCGCGCCCCCGGGAGAAGCACGCTCGCCATGCTGCACGATTGGGGCGTGATCGCCGCCGCCTTCGGCTATATCGGCTTTCTGTTCCTGGTGGCGAGCCATGGCGACCGCCGCTCGCGGGCCGGGCGGGGCCGCGCCTCGGGGCTGATCTATCCGCTGTCGCTGGCGATCTACTGCACCTCCTGGACCTTCTTCGGCTCGGTCGGCTTCGCCACCCGCACCTCCACCGACTTCCTCGCGATCTATGTCGGCCCGGTCCTGATGATCGGGCTCGGCGCCGGTGTCCTCCGCCGTGTGATCCAGCTCGCGAAGGCCCACAACATCACCTCGATCGCCGACTTCATCGGCGCGCGCTATGGCAAGAGCCAGGCAGTGGCGGCAACTGTCGCACTGATCGCGATCATCGGCTCGGTGCCCTACATCGCGCTGCAGCTCAAGGCGGTCGCCTCCTCGCTCGAAACCATCCTGAGCGAAGACCAGGCCTTCTCCCACATCCCGATCGTCGGCGACGTGGCGCTGATGGTGACGTTGGCGATGGCGGCCTTCGCGGTGCTGTTCGGCACGCGGCAGACGGACGCCACCGAGCACCAGCACGGCCTGATGCTGGCGGTCGCAACCGAATCCATCATCAAGCTGGTCGCCTTCCTCGCCGCGGGCATCTTCGTCACGTTCTGGATGTTCTCGCCGCACGAACTGATCGAGCGCGCGATGAAGACACCGGAGGCGGTGCGCGTCATCAACTATTCGCCGTCGATCGGCAACTTCCTGACCATGACGCTGCTGTCGCTCTGCGCGATCATGCTACTGCCGCGCCAGTTCCACGTCAGCGTCGTCGAGAATTCCTCGGATGCCGAGGTCGGCCGCGCGCGTTGGCTGTTTCCGCTCTATCTTATCGCCATCAATCTGTTCGTGATCCCGATCGCGTTCGCCGGCCTCGTCAGCTTCCCGTTCGGCGCCGCCGATCCTGATATGTACGTGCTGGCACTGCCGATGGAGGGCGGTGCGGATCTGCTCAGCGTCGCCGTCTTCGTCGGCGGGCTGTCGGCGGCGACCGCGATGGTGATCGTCGAATGCGTCGCGCTCTCCATCATGGTTTCGAACGACCTCGTGGTGCCCCTGGTGCTGCAACGACGACCCGAGGGGCGCACCGGCGGCGCCGATTTCAGCGACTTCCTGTTGCGTTCGCGCCGGCTCGCGATCTTCGCCATCATGGTGATGGCCTATTTCTACTACCGCGCGCTCGGCAACACTCAGCTCGCGGCGATCGGCCTGCTGTCTTTTGCCGCCATCGCCCAGCTTGCACCAAGCTTCTTCGGCGGGCTGCTGTGGCGGCGCGCGACCGCGCGCGGCGCGATCGGCGGCATGCTGGTCGGCTTCGCGGTGTGGCTCTACACGCTGTTCATCCCGAGCTTCATGGATACTTCGACGGCGGGCATCCTGCTGCTCCAGCACGGCCCGTTCGGGATCGAGGCGCTGCGGCCGCAGGCGCTGTTCGGCGCCGATTTGCCGCCGCTGATGCACGGCGTCGTCTGGTCGCTGTCGCTCAACATTCTCACCTATGTGCTGCTGTCGCTGGCGCGCCGGCCGTCATCGATCGAGCTGGTGCAGGCCGATCTGTTCGTCCCCAACACGCTCGCGCCGATTTCCCCGAATTTCCGCCGCTGGCGCACCACCGTCACGGTGCAGGACATCCAGACCACGGTGGCGCAATATCTCGGGCCTGACCGCGCGCGGCATTCGTTCGAGGCATTCTCCGCGCGGCGCAATGTGCGGCTGGAGTCCGGGGCGCCCGCCGATTTCGAGCTGCTGCAGCACGCCGAGCACCTGATCGCCTCCTCGATCGGCGCGGCCTCCTCGCGTCTGGTGATGTCGCTGCTGTTGCGCAAGCGGACGGTCTCCGCCAAGGCTGCGCTGAAACTGCTCGACGATTCCCATGCGGCGCTGCATTTCAACCGCGAGATCCTCCAGACCGCGCTCAACCATGTGCGCCAGGGCATCGCGGTGTTCGATGCCGATCTGCAACTGATCTGCTCCAACCGGCAGTTCGGCGATCTCCTCAACGTTCCCCCGCATTTCATCCAGTTCGGCACGCCCTTGCGTGAAATCCTGGAATTCATGGGCGTGAGCGAGCCGACCGATCCGATCGAGCGCGAGGCCATGCTGGAGCGCCGGCTGCTGGCTTACACCACCGACGGCGAGCCTTATCTCGAGCGCCTGCCCGACCGCCACATGGTGATCGAGATCTTGACCAACCGCATGCCCGGCGGCGGCTTCGTCATTACCTTCACCGACGTCACGCCCACGTTCGAGGCGGCCGAAGCGCTGGAGCGGGCCAATGCGACGCTGGAGAAGCGGGTGCGCGACCGCACCGAGGAGCTGACCCGGCTGAATTCCGAGCTGGCGCTGGCCAAGAGCGCGGCCGAAGACGCCAGCATCTCCAAGACGCGCTTTCTCGCCGCCGCCAGCCACGACATTCTCCAGCCGCTGAACGCGGCGCGGCTCTATGTCACGAGCCTGGTCGAGCGTCAGCACAGCGGCGAGGAGACGCGGCTGGTCGAGAACATTGACGAATCGCTCCAGGCGATCGAGGAGATCCTCGGCGCGCTGCTCGACATCTCCAGGCTCGACGCCGGCGCGATGACGACCTCGATCTCGAGCTTCAAGATGGCCGACCTGATGCGCTCGCTGGAGATCGAGTTCGCGCCGATCGCGCGCGCCAAGAATCTGGCGCTCGTCTTCGTGCCGTGCTCGCTGCCGGTGGAGTCGGATCGTCTCCTGCTGCGGCGGCTGCTGCAGAACCTGATCTCCAACGCCATCAAATATACCCCGCGCGGGCGCGTGCTGGTCGGCTGCCGCCGCCGCGGCGCCACGCTGAAGATCTGCGTCTACGACACCGGCGTCGGCATCCCGGCGGTCAAGCGCGGCGAGATCTTCAAGGAATTCCACCGCCTCGAGCAGGGCGCGCGAATTGCCCGCGGCCTCGGCCTGGGCCTGTCGATCGTCGAGCGGTTGGCACGCGTGCTCAAGCACGACATCGCCATCGATTCCAATGTCGGCGGCGGCTCGGTATTTTCCGTGACGGTGCCGACGGCAAAGGCGATCACCCACACCGCGGCCGTGACCAGTGCGACGCCGCTCGCACGCACCTCGATCTCGGGGACCCTGATCGTCTGCATCGAGAACGACGCCGCGATCCTCGACGGCATGCGCACGCTGCTGAAGGCCTGGGACGCCGAAGTGATCGCGGTCGCCGATCCCGAGGGCGCGATCGCCGCGATCGAAACTGCCGGCCGCCGCGTGACCGGCCTGCTGGTCGATTACCACCTCGACCGCGGCAACGGCATCGCGGCGATCCGCGACATCCGCCGCCGCTTCGGTGACGGCATCCCCGCGATCCTGATCACCGCCGATCGCAGCCCCGCCGTGCAAATGGCTGCGCGCGACGAAAAGGTCGCGGTGCTCAACAAGCCGGTCAAGCCGGCTTCGCTGCGCGCCCTGCTCGGCCAGTGGCGCACGCAGCAGATGGTGGCGGCGGAGTGAACTTCCGCACTCAAGGTGCAAGCCTCGTAAACACGTAGTCGCGGCTCTTCACACGAGCTTCGTGGCAGGCGAAGCAGGTGCGATGCTGGGCCTCGTCGACCGGCTTGCCGTTGACGAAGCGACCAAATCCCCAGCCGCCGGTCGAGGCATATTTTCTGGAATCCTTCACCATCACCTGGACGGTGGTGGCCTCACCGGGAATCGTCGCGGACGCAAATTCGGGCGATTGCTTCCGCTTCCAGGCCCGCTTGACCAGAATTGTGCCGTCCGGGAACGGAAGCTTGTTGTCTTGATAAGCATCGATCGCGGTCCTGTTGCCGACGACGGCACGCAGCTCGTCCAGGGGAGCCGCCTCCTCGGCCGGCGCGATCAGCTCCCACTGCTTGTAGCCTTCCGGGACAGTGACGCCGAAGATCGGCGAGGCATCGGCCTGCCCGTGCGCGAACGCGATCGTGACCAGATACGGCACGCAGGTCAGGACAACGACGAGGAGGAGCACGGCCAGCACGATCATCGCCGTAGAGGATTGAAATTTTGCCTTTTCAGGTTTCATTGTCGTCATGACGCTTTGTTGAACTGCGATCGCAAGTCAGGCCTCGGTCCAGCATTGCCGGACCGAGGTGCTGTCAAACTCCTCAGGCACCGCCGTCGGCGTCGATGACGGCTTTGGCAAAGGCTTCCGGAGCCTCCTGGGGCAGATTGTGCCCGATGCCGCCGGTGATCAGGCGATAGTCGTACCGGCCGGAGAACTTCTTGGCATAGGCGCTTGGATCTGGATGCGGCGCGCCGTTGGCGTCGCCTTCCATCGTGATCGTCGGCACGCTGATCACCGGAGCTGCCGCGAGCTTCTTTTCGAGCTCCTCGTATTTCGCTTCACCCTGAGCGAGCCCGAGCCGCCAACGGTAATTGTGGATCGTGATCGCGACGTGATCCTTGTTGTCCAGCGCCGCCGCGCTGCGGTCGAAGGTGGCGTCGTCGAACTTCCACCGCGGCGAAGCCAGCTTCCAGATCAGTTTTGCGAAATCATGCGTGTACTTCGCGTATCCTGCGCGGCCGCGCTCGGTCGAGAAATAGAACTGGTACCACCACAGCAGCTCGGCCGACGGCGGCAGCGGCGCATTGCCCGCGGCCTGGCTGGAGATCAGATAGCCGCTGACCGACACCAGCGCGCGGCAGCGCTCCGGCCACAGCGCGGCGATAATGTCGGCGGTGCGCGCGCCCCAATCGAAACCGGCGACCACCGCTTTCTTGATGTCGAGCTTGTCCATCAGCGCGATGATGTCGGCGGCCATTGCCGCCGGCTCGCCGTTGCGCGGCGTCTCGGCGGAGAGGAAGTGGGTCGAGCCGTAACCACGGAGATAGGGGATGATGACACGATAGCCTGCCCTTGCCAGGATCGGCGCGACGTCGACAAACGCGTGAATGTCGTAGGGCCAGCCGTGCAGCAGGATCGCGACGGGGCCGTTCGCAGGACCGGCCTCCGCGTAGCCGACGTTGAGGACGCCGGCATCGATCTGCTTGATCGCGCCGAACGACGCGTTCGTCGCGGAAGAGCGCGGCGCTTGCGATTCGGCGTGGGCGAGGCCGATCACGCCGAGGCCGGTGGCGACGGTTCCGGCGGCGATGCCGACAAACTGGCGGCGGTGCTGATCGATGATCTGTTTCATGATGGTGCTACCTTGTTGATGGTTGGAGGTGGTGCCGTCAGATCAGCGCGACCGTGACGTCGATGTTGCCGCGGACGGCCTTGGAATAGGGACAGGTCTGAAGCGCCTCATCGACGATCCCGCGCGCGATCTCGCGATCGAGGCCGGGCAGGCTGACATCGAGGCGTGCCCTGAGGGAATAAGCGCCCTCGTCGAGCACCAGGTCGATCTCCGCATCGATCGCGCATTTCCTGGGGAGCTCGATCTTCCGCTTGCGGGCCGCGATCTCCATCGCGCCCTCGAAGCAGGCCGACCAGCCGGCCGCGAACAATTGCTCGGGATTGGTACCGATGCCGGTGCCGCCCGGCGGCGACAGCTTGACATCCAGGCGGCCGTCGGAACTGCGCGATATCCCGTCCTGTCGCCCGCCGCTGGTGTGGGTCCGGGACGTGTAAAGCAACTTTGCCGCCTGGGTCATGAAGGTCTCCTTGCCGTCGCACAACTGACTAGCAGCGGCTGCCGCGACACACCCGTTGGGACTTGTGAGAAGTTGTGAGGTCCCGGTTCGCGCTCCTCAAAGGGCCTGCATTCGCGGTCTGATCGCGGCGGCGGACGGCCTTGCCGGATTGCGATCATCTGGCTATCCGATCCGCTCGAAGGGATCAGGATTCCGCCATGACCGAGCCGGCCGGCACCGCAACGGGAACCCTCTCGTTTGGGCCATTCACCGTGACGCCAAATGAAAGACTTGTGACGCGCGACGGCGTCGCGCTGCCGCTCGGCGCAAAGGCCTTCGACACGCTGCTCGCACTGATGTCGCGGCCGAACCAGGTCGTCAGCAAGTATGATCTGATGGCGCTGGTGTGGCCCGGCATGACGGTCGAGGACGCCAATCTCCGCTTTCACGTCGCGGCGCTTCGTAAGGCCCTTGGCGACGGCAAGGACGGTGCCCGCTACATCACCACACTCTCCGGCCGCGGCTATTGCTTCGTGGCGCCAATCTCGCAGGTGAATATCCCGGCAGAGCGGCGCACCGCCGCGCAAACGGAATTGCCGCCCGTCAAACTGCCGAACCGGCTGCAACGGATGGTCGGGCGCGACGATGCGGTCGCCGCCGTCTCCGACAGGCTCGTCGGCTCGCGCTTCGTCACGATCGCCGGCCCGGGCGGTGTCGGCAAGACCGCCGTTGCGGTTGCGATTGCTCACGATCTGCTCGCGACATTTTCCGACGCCGCACATTTCGTCGATCTTGCCGCGCTGAGCGATCCCGATCTCGTGATCACCTCGATCCTGCTGATGCTGGGCTTGCCGGCGCAAACCGACGATCCTCTGCCTGCGCTGCTCGCGCATCTCAGGGACAAGCGGATGCTGCTGATCCTCGACAATTGCGAGCACGTCATCGCCACGGCGGCGCCGCTGGCCGCCGACATCTTCCACGCCGCACCGCATGTCCATATCCTGGCGACGAGCCGCGAAGCCCTGCGGGTCGAGGGCGAGCAGGTCTATCGCTTGGCGCCGCTCGCCGTTCCGCCCGACAATCCTGGGCTGACGGCGGCCGCGGCGCAGACTTATCCCGCGCTTCAACTCTTCCTCGAACGTGCCACGGCCGGCGGCGCGCAGATCGCGCTCGACGATGTCAATGCCGCGATCGTCGCCAGGATCTGCCGCAAGCTCGACGGCATGGCGCTGGCGATCGAACTCGCCGCCGGCCGCGTCGAAGCCTACGGCCTGGAGCAGACCGCAGCACTGCTCGACGAGCGCCTCAATCTGCTCTGGCAGGGCCAGCGCACGGCGCCGCCGCGACAGAAGACGTTGCAGGCGACGCTGGCATGGAGCTACGGGCTCTTGTCCGACATCGAACGCCTCGTGCTGCGCAGGCTCGCGGTTTTCGCCGGTCACTTCACCATCGACGCCGCACTCGAGATCGTGCCGGACGAACGTGTCGACCGCTCCCGCCTGTTCGACGCCATCGACGGCCTGGTGGCCAAGTCGATGGTCGCGGCGCGGCCGGTCGGCGCCATGATGCGTTACCGTCTGCTCGACACGACGCGCGCCTATCTGCTCGAGATCGAGCCTGATGACGCGGCGCTCGCCGCCCGGCACGCGACCTATTACCGGCAATGGCTGGAGCAGGCCGGCACGACGTGGGCCATGGTGCCGAGCGCCGACGAGCGCGCGATCCACTTTTCCGCGCTTCACAACGTGCGCGCCGCACTGGACTGGTGTTTTGGCACGGACGGCGATGCCAATATCGGCGTTGCACTCGCCGCTGCAGCCGCTCCCATCTTTCTGGCCATGTCCCTGCTGGTCGAGTGCCGGCGCTGGTCTGAACGGGCGCTGCTTGCGATCGATCCGTCCTCGCGCGGCAGCGCCGAGGAAATGCATATCCAGGCCGCGCTCGGACTGACCCTGATGTTCACGCGCGGCGGCAGCGAGGCGGCGCGTGCCGCCTTGAGCCGGAGCCTTGCGATCGCCGAGACGCGCGGCGACGCGCCGAACCAGCTCCAGCTGCTCGGGCGCATGCATATCTTCCACGAGCGGATGGGACAGTTCGACGCCGCGCTCGGCTATGCGCAGCAAAGCCTCACGGTCGCCGGGACACTCGGCGATGCCGCCTCCCTCGCCCTCGCCCATTCGCTCCTCGGTGTCTCCTTGCATCTTGCCGGCGAGCACCGCGACGCGCTGACGATGCTGGAGGCCGCCTGGCATGGGCCGGGCACGGAACGGATCAGCACCGTCTATGGCTTCGATCACCGCAACCGGGCCGGCATCTCGCTCGCGCGCGAGTTCTGGTTGCAGGGCCGCCCCGCGGATGCGCTGCAACTGGCCCGACAGACGGTCGTCGAGGCCGCGCAGATGGACCATCCGATCACGCTCTGCATTGCGTTGATCTGGGCGGTCTCGATCGATCTCTGGAGCGGAGACCTCGATGCCGCGGAAGAGAACATCGACCGCTTCATCGCCCATGCCGAATCGCGCTCCATGGGCCCCTATCTTGCGGTCGGCCGCGGCGTCAAAGGCGAACTGGCGATCCGGCGCGGCCATGCCGCCGAAGGCGTCGAGACGATCGGGACGTGTCTGCGTGAGCTCCACGATGCCGGCTACGAGCTGCTCACCACGACGTTCAACATCGCGCTTGTTCAGGGCTTGATGGCGCTTGGGCAGATCGAGCGGAGTGCGGGCCTGATCGACGATGCGATCCGCCTCGTCGAGCAAAGCGGCGATCATCTGTACATGCCCGAGCTGCTGCGCATGAAGGGAAGGGTTCTCTTGGCGAGGCCCCAGCCCGACGCTGATCAGGCAGAAGCCCACTTCGTCCAATCACTGGAATTGAGTCGTCGCAAAGGCGCCAAAGCCTGGGAGCTGCGGGCCGCGATCGATCTCGCGGGGCTCCTTGCCGAACGCGGCCGGCGCGAGGAAGCGAAGCGATGGCTTCAATTGGCGTATGAAGGCTTCGCCCAGGGCTCAGAGACAGCCGATATCCGGGCCGCCGACAAGTTGTTGCAAACATTGTGACGCGGACTCGGTGCAGCTCGTGTCCTGGGCGCGCTGCAACGCTCTTGCGTTGCTGCGCAGAACCGGGACCCAGCAGTGACATGATACAGTGCGGCGAGATGGGCCCCGGCTCTGCAGCGCATCGTCGAAGGGACGCTGCGCTGCGTCCGGGGCACGAGAGCGGAGTATGTCGCACGTTCTCTCCACATCGTCATTGCGAGCGCAGCGAAGCAGTCCAGAATCCCTCTGCGGAAAGACACTGAGCCTCCCCTAAATCGGTGGACACCTATAGCTTAGACAGCAAGAGGTGTCAGATGACGAAACGGCAGCGACGTT
>NZ_JBVVPM010000004.1:211223-304046 GCF_055811255.1 Bradyrhizobium sp. MI1.11 | reverse complement strand
AACGTCGCTGCCGTTTCGTCATCTGACACCTCTTGCTGTCTAAGCTATAGGTGTCCACCGATTTAGGGGAGGCTCAGGATTGCTTCGCTGCGCTCGCAATGACGAGGAGAGTGACTAGGCGCTAGCCGCCACGCCCTCGGCCACCGGCCGGAAGTTCGCGAAATCCCAGCCGCGGCCCGGTGCTGCCTCGAGTAAGGCTCTGGTGTAGGCTTCCTTCGGATGCGTCAGCACTTCGGCGGCCGGACCCTGCTCGACGACGCGGCCGTGCTGCATCACCACGACCTCGTCGCAGATCTGCGCTGCGACGCGCAGATCGTGAGTGATGAACAGGATGGCGATGCCGAGCCGCGTCTGGATCTCGTCGAACAGGTCCAGCACCTGCGCCTGCACGGACACGTCGAGGGCGGAGACCGCCTCGTCCGCGACCAGCACGTCGGGATCGAGCGCGAGCGCGCGGGCGATCGCAATGCGCTGACGCTGGCCGCCGGAGAACTGGTGCGGATAGCGCGCGACCGCATCGGCGGGCAGGCCGACCAGCTCGAGCAATTCGCGCGCACGCTTCATTGCGTCGGCATGCGACACGCCGTAATTGATCGGGCCTTCCGCGATGCTTTCGCCGACAGTGACGCGCGGGTTGAGCGAGCGGTAGGGGTCCTGGAATACGATCTGGATCTTCTTCCGATGCGGCTGCAACAGCCGCCGCGAGATGTCCGAGATCTCGCGGCCGGAGAGGCGCACGCCGCCGGAGGTCGGGTCGATCAGGCGGACGATGCAGCGCGCCACGGTCGATTTGCCGGAGCCGCTCTCGCCGACGATGCCGAGCGTGCGGCCCTTGCGCAGCGTCAGCGTGACCTTGTCGGCGGCGACGACTTCGCGGCCTTTACCGAAGAACGCGCGCTCGCGATAGACCTTGCCGAGTTCGTTGGCCTCCAGCACCACCGGTTCCCTGGTCTCAGGCCGCGCCGCGCGCGGCACCAGGCTCGGCACCGCGGAGAGCAGGTTGCGGGTGTATTCCATGGTCGGATTGCGCAGGATGGAATCCAGCGTTCCGGTCTCCACCAGTCGGCCCTGCCGCATCACCGCGACGCGGTCCGCGATTTCGGCGACCACGCCCATGTCATGGGTAATGAACAGCACGGCGGTTCCGTGATCGCGCTGGAGGTCGCGGATCAGGGTCAAAATCTGCTTCTGCGTTGTGACGTCGAGCGCGGTGGTCGGTTCGTCCGCGATGAGCAGCTTCGGTTCGAGCACGAGTGCCATCGCGATCATGATGCGCTGGCGCTGACCGCCGGAGAGTCGGTGAGGGTAGGAGGAAAAGATACGCTCGACCTGGGGCAGGCGCACCTGCTCCATCATGTCGAGGATACGCTTCTTGCGCGCCTTCGCATCGAGTTTGGTGTGCGCGCGCAGGACTTCGTCGATCTGGCGGCCAACCGGCATCACCGGATTGAGCGCCGTCATCGGCTCCTGGAAGATCATCGCCATCCGCGTCGCGCGGAGCTGCCGCAGGCGGCGGTCGGTCGCGGTGAGAATCTCCTCGCCGACCAGCTTGACGCTGCCGCCGGTCGGAATCAGCGTGCCCTTCGGCAGCAGACCCATCGTGGTCAGCGAGGTTACCGACTTGCCCGAGCCGCTTTCGCCGACGAGGCACAGCGTCTCGCGCTCGTGCACCTGGATCGAGATGCCGTCGATGATGTTTGCGGCATTCGGCTTCTTGCCGACGGAGACGACGAGGTTGTTGATGTCGAGGATCGGGCTGGTCATCACTTGATCGGTCATCATTTGCCTTCCCGCTGCTTCATGCGCGGATCGAGTGCGTCGCGGGCGGCATCGCCGATCAAATTAATGCTGAGGATCGCGATCGAGAGCAGCAGGCCCGGCCAGAAGATCAGCGTCGGCTTGAGCTGGAAGTACTGACGACCCTCGGCCATGATGTTGCCCCAGGTCGGCGTTTCCGGCGAGATGCCGGCGCCGAGGAAGGAGAGGATGGCCTCGGTGAGGATCGCGGACGCGCAGACATAACTACCCTGCACGATCAGAGGCGCGATCGTGTTCGGCATCAAATGCCGCCACATGATCTTTGGCAGGGATGAGCCGACCGAGATCGCTGCTTCAACATAGGGCTCTTCGCGCGCCGACAGTACGACCGAGCGCACCAGGCGTGCCACGCGCGGAACTTCAGGGATCGTGATTGCGATCAGCACGGTCCAGAGGCTGGCGCCGGACAGCGACACCACGGCGATTGCCAGCAGGATGCTCGGCATTGCCATCAGGCCGTCCATGATCCGCATCATGACGGAATCGACCAGCTTGAAGAAACCGGAGACCAGGCCGATCGCCAACCCAATGACGATCGACATGATCGCCGAGCCGATGCCGATCAGAAGCGAGATGCGTCCGCCATACATGACGCGCGACAGCAGGTCGCGGCCATAGGCGTCGGTGCCGAGCAGGAATTGCGCCGAAGAGGGCTTCAGCCGCTGCGAGGGCGCAAGCTGGATCGGATCATACGGCGCGATCAAGGGCGCCAGGATCGAGATCAGCACAACCAACGCCAGGCAGATGGTCGCCGCCGCGATGATCGGCGTCGAGGTCAGGAATCCGAAGCGCGGCCGCAGCGGCGACGTGATCGGGATGGACGACTGGGGAAGGGTATCGACCGACATTTTTCGTTGTTATCCTTAGCCCTAGTACCGGATCCGGGGATCGAGCAGCGTGTAGGCGACGTCGATCAGAAGATTGACGACGACATAGATCAAGGACGTCAGCAAAATCATCGCCTGGATCACCGGATAGTCGCGCGCCAGCACCGCATCCACCGTGAGGCGGCCGATGCCGGGGATGTTGAACACGCTCTCGGTGACGACGACCCCGGAGATCAAAAGCGCAAAGCCGGTACCGATCACCGTGATCACGGGCACGGCGGCGTTGCGCAGCGCATGGCGCATCATCACGGCGACTTCGTTGATGCCTTTTGCGCGCGCGGTGCGGACGTAGTCCTCGCCGAGCACGTCGAGCATCGCCGCGCGCGTCATGCGCGCGATCAAAGCGATGTAGATAAAGGACAGCGCACAGGTTGGCAGGATGATGCGCTCGAAGAACGGCCCAAACCCGTTCGAGATGCTGCGGAAGCCCTGCACCGGCACCCAGCGCAGGTCGATCGCGAAGACCTCGATCAGGATGTAGCCGACCACGAACACCGGCACCGAGAAGCCGAGCACGGACAGGCCCATCACGAAGCGGTCGATCCAGGTGCCGTGCTTCCAGGCAGCGATTACACCGAGGGGAACGGCGACGATGACCGCGAGGATGATGGTCGACAACGCGATCGAGATCGACGGCTCGACCCGCTGGCCGATCATCTTCATCACCGGAAGGTTGGAGATGAGCGACGTTCCGAGATCGCCATGCAGCAGCTTGTTCAGCCAGGTGATGAACTGCACGATCAGCGGCTCGTTGAGACCGAGCGAGGTGCGGATGCGCTCGAGCCGCTCCGGCGTGGCGTTGTCGCCGGCAAGAATCGCGGCGGGATCGCCGGGGGTGAGGCGGAGCAGGAGGAAGACGAACAGCGCCACCACGCCCATCACGGGCACGGCGGCGAGAATTCGGCGAAGGAGATATCCGAGCAAGTTGGATCCCGTCAGATTAGAGTCAAATCAGAGGCAGCGGCTGAAGGCTGCGTTCTGCCACCAGCCTAACATTTCAGCAATTCCCATGCCATCCGGGCCACGGTTTTTGCAGTGCGGTCACCTTGTTTTGGTGATCTCACCCCCTTTTGGTGCCGTGGCTCGCGCCATCACTCCAGAGTCGCGAGCAGCCCCGCCATCAGCCGGCCGCGTTCGACCAGACTTTCGACCTCGATATACTCTTCGAGCGTGTGGCCGTTGCCGCCACGCACGCCCAGGCCGTCGAGAGTCGGGATGCCCATTGCGCCGGTGAAATTGCCGTCGGAGCCGCCGCCGGCGCTCGCATGCGGCAGTTCTGCGCCGAGCGATTTGGCGATCCCGCGCGCCTTTTCGTAAAGCGCCATGGTGCCGGCATCGGGCTCCCAGACCGGACGTGTCACGCCGCGCGTCACCTTGAAGGTGACATCATTGGTTGTACCGGAGAGCGCCAGCATCCTCTCGACGCCGCGCTCGAGGTCGGCCTGGCGCTTGGCCATCGAAAGCGCTTCGCCGGTGGCGGTCGTGGCAACGCAATTGACCCATTGCCCCCCGTGCACCACGCCGACCGAAAACGTGCAGTCTTCGCCCGTCATCGCGTCGATGGCGAGGATTTGCCGCGCCATCTCGCGGATAGCAGAGCGGCCCGCCGACAAGGTCGCGCCGGCGTGGCTGGGCCGGCCGGTCGCCTCGAGATTGAAACGCGCAATGGCGTAACGTCCGGTGGTGACGCCGTTGTCAGCGCGGCCGGGCTCGGGGACCAGCACGTATTTGTTGCGCGCGGCTTCCGCCTCGATGATATCGCGCGTGGAGGGTGTGCCGACTTCCTCGTCGGGCGTGAACAGCACGGTGATCGGCAGCGGCGTCGTGAACGAGGCGCGGGCCAGTTGGCGGATCGCTTCCAGCGAAAGATAGTTGCCGCCCTTCATGTCATAGATGCCGGGTCCGTAGCACTTGCTGCCCTCGCGCCGCCATTTCAGCTTCTCGATGGTGCCCGTGGGGTGGACGGTATCCATGTGTCCGGCAATCAGGATGCCGGGCTCGCCTTGCTTCGGATGCGGAAAGCGTGCGCGGATCACGCCGCCAAAGCCCTGACGACCGGCGATGCGCTCGATCGTCGCACCCATGATTGCCATCTCCCGCGCTGCGATATCGAGCATGCGATTCACGGCGTTCGCGTCCCAGGTCGGGCTTTCGCATTCCACCCAGCCGCGCAGACCCTGGAGCATCGCTTCGGAATCGAAGGGAAGATTGGCTGGATTCATCTCAATGTCTCTCCAATGTCTCTTGGGCTTCGGAACATGGAACGCGCATTGCATCGGCGCGGGCAGGCGGAGAGGGTTGTAGAGCCAAACCGGTCCTTGTGGAGCCCGTGCGCGCGCCGCTTGGGCTTGCAGCGAAACCGGATTGACGCGCTCGGCACTGTCTGCAAGTCTCGAAAAGATAAAGGCATTGCATGAGGTTAGTTCGCCTAAAGAACGAACCGGATGCTCAATCAATAACCTGCCTTTGAACAGTTTCACGTCAGGAGAACTTTTTATGTTGAAGTTGATGCGCCGGGGGCCTCGCGCGTTCGCCTCCAAACTTGCGCTGTCGGTCGTCGCGCTTTCGACCGCACTGGCCTCGCCGGTGCTTGCGGCTGGCAAGACCATCACCGCGGTGATGCATTCGGATCTGCGCATCATCGATCCGATCTTCACCACGGCCTACATCACGCGTGACCATGGCTACATGATCTACGACACACTCGTGGCGCCCGATTCGAACTTCAAGATCCAGCCGCAGATGGCGGACTGGAAGATCTCCGACGACAAGCTCACCTACACGTTCACGCTGCGCGACGGCCTGAAGTGGCATGACGGTGCGCCGGTGACGGCGGAGGACTGCGTTGCCTCGCTCAAGCGCTGGGGCGCAGTCGACGGCATGGGCCAGAAACTTTTCGACTTCACCGCGAGCATCGAGGCGACCGATGCCAAGACCATCACGCTGAAGCTGAAGGAGCCCTACGGCCTCGTGCTCGACTCGATCGGCAAGCCGTCCTCCCGCGTTGCCTTCATGATGCCGAAGCGCCTCGCCGAGACGCCGCCGGACAAGCAGATCCCCGAGCAGATCGGCTCGGGTCCTTTCAAGTTCGTGCAGTCGGAATTCCAGCCGGGCGTGAAGGCGGTCTACGTCAAGAACACCGACTACGTGCCACGCAAGGAGCCGTCGAGCTGGACCTCCGGCGGCAAGGTGGTGAAGGTCGACCGCGTCGAGTGGATCACCATGCCGGACTCGCAGACCGCGGTGAACGCGTTGCAGTCGGGCGACATCGACTTTGTGGAAAATCTGCCTTACGACATGCTCCCGTTGCTGGAAGCGAACAAGGAGATCACGATCGAGGTCTCGAACAAGTTCGGTTTCCAGACGCTCGGCCGTATGAACTTCCTTTATCCGCCGTTCGATAATGTCAAAGTGCGCCGTGCTGCCTTTCTGGCGATAAACCAGAAGGACGTTCTCGACGCGCTCGTCGGCAACGCCAAATATCAGAAGATCTGTGGCGCCTTCTTCGTGTGCGATACGCCGTTCGCGACCGAGGCCGGTGCCGAGACCCTCGTGAAGGGCAACGGCATGGCCGAAGCCAAGAAGGCGCTCGCCGAATCCGGCTATGACGGCACCCCGATCGTGATCATGGCCCCCGGCGATGTCACGACGCTGAAGGCACAGCCGATCGTTGCGGCTCAGCTGCTGCGCGAGGCTGGCTTCAAGGTCGACCTGCAAGCGACCGATTGGCAGACGGTGGTGAGCCGCCGCGCCAGCCAGAAGCCTCCGAAGGAGGGCGGCTGGAACATGTTCTTCACCAACTGGGTCGCGGCCGACGTCTCCAACCCGATCGCCAATCTCTCGATCGGCGGTCAGGGCAAGAAGGGCTGGTTTGGCTGGGCCGAGAACGCCAAGATCGAAAAGCTCAAGGACGACTTCGTTCGCGCCGCCTCGCTCGACGATCAGAAGAAGATCGCCGCTGACATCCAGAAGGAAGCCTATGAGCAGGTGATTTACATCCCGCTGGGGCAGTATCTCCTGCCGAGCGGCTGGCGCAAATCGCTGACCGGCGTGCTCGACGGTCCCGCGACCCCGCTGTTCTGGAACGTCGACAAGTCGGAGTAGGGCGAAGGCTCTTCCTTTCGTCCGGATCATCCTGCGGCGCCGCTGTCATCAGCGGCGCCGTTGTCGTTTGTCGATCTTGGTCTGTTGTCGACCTTGCGCCGGCTGAGAAGGCGGAGAATTCAAGCTTTTCCAGTTTCCAATCATTGCTATTTGTTTCCGTCCTGAACTAGATGTGCCGTCCTTGCGCATCACCTTCCTTCCTCCATTTGATTCCAGTGCCGATCGATTTTGCATTCCAGGCGATGGCCGAACGGTCCGATCGCACGCCGGCACGATGGCGCCGGCCATTCCTGCGTTGGCTCGATGGCGTCGAGACGGGCTGGGCGGTGCCGCTTCTCATCGCGGGCTTCGTCGCGATCTGGACACTTTATCTAGCGGTCGCCTATGCCGGCGGCGGTCTGCACCCCGATACGCTGGAGGCCTGGACGCTGGGGCGGCATTTCGCGTGGGGCTATCCCAAGCATCCGCCCTTGACCGGCTGGGTTGCCGCGAGCTGGAGCGCCATTTTTCCGCTCACTGACTGGTCGCTGCAATTGATGGCGATGGCCAATGCCGGGCTTGCGCTGGTCTTCGTCGACCGGATCGCGCGGCAATTCGTGACGGGGCACAAGCGCGTCCTTGTGCTGTTGCTCCTGATGCTGACGCCGGCCTATCAGTTCCATGCCCAGCGCTTCAATGCCAATGCGGTGCTGCTGGCCGTCTGGCCGCTGGCGACTTGGTGCTTCGTCCGCGCATTCGAGACCCGCGCGGCGTCGTGGGCGATCGCCGTGGGATTCACGACGGCGCTGGCCATGGCCGGCAAATATTATTCGATCTTCCTTGTCGCGAGCTTCACGTTTGCCGCGCTGGCGCATCCGGCGCGTCGCGCCTATTTCACTTCCGCCTCGCCCTGGATCTCGGTCGTCGTCGGGCTTGCGGCGCTGTCACCGCATGTTCACTGGCTCGCCACGACCGGGGCGCCGACCTTCACCTACGCGCTGAACCATGCCAACGGCACTGCGGCGAGCTCGCTCGGGGAGGCCAGGAACTTCCTTCTGGGGCTGTTGGCGGCCATCAGTGTGTCATCCGTCACCTGGATGTTGATCGCCGGCACGCGGCTGAAGCAGTTTCCGGACGATTTCGCGGCGATGAATCCGGGCCTGCGGCTCCTCTTTTACGTTGCCGTCGGCACGATTGCGCTGCCGGTTCTGATCTCGCTCGTGATCGGCACCGATCTGCCGTCCCTGTGGGCGTTGCAGGGGTTGTTCCTGTTCGCCATTCTCGTGGTCTGCGGCACAAATTACCCGATCGAGCGCTTTTACACCGTCAACCTCACCTTGGTCGTGGCCGGCGTCGCGCTCACGGCCGTCCTCGTCGCCGCGCCGATCCATGCCGTCTATCGCAACGATCACGGTTACGAAGAGGGGCGCAATTTCTACGCGCAGGCCGCCAGCGAATTGACTCGCGAGTGGCGCGAACTGACGGGCGAGCCGCTCGCCGCCGTTAGCGGCGACGATGCGCTGGCCTTCGCGATGGCCTTCTACAGCCCGGACCACCCGCACTACGCCCAGCCGTTCGAGGATCAATCTCCCGGAGGCTTGCCGCGCAAGACGACGCTGGACCGCGGCTGGGCCGCGCTCTGTTTCCGCGATCAGGATGATTGCAGCCGGTGGATGGACGGGGTGGCCGGGCGGGCCGGGCACTTCGTCAGGCGGGAATTTATCGTACAGGCGCAGCTATGGGGCCGGCCCGGTCTCACGCGGGACGTGGTTGTGCTGATGGTGCCGCCCCGTGAAGGCCGCGCGGCACCCGAGGGCGTTGCGGACGATTTCAGCGCCAACAGGCGCGCAACGGAATAGACGTGTTGCTCAACAGTGGCTGTCGCGGACCCGCTCGAGCCCTTCACTCGCGAATGGCACGGTGACGGCGGTCTTTTCAACGCTCGACGGCGTGCGTTCCGTCTTCGCCCGCTCCGTGGCGTCGTGGTCTTTACGGGGTTTCGGTTCCATTGAAGCGCCTTTTCAGATTGTTGCAGTACAACATCGAGAGCGCCGCGAAGTTCCTCACCCGATGGCGCGATGATGCGGCTTGAACAGCCGTCCTCTCTCCACCACCAGCACGATCGCGAGCGCGGCGAGTGACGACACGAAGAAGCCGACCGAGAACGGCAGCAGCGTGCCGTCGAAGCTTTGTCCGATCGCCATGCCGACGACGATGCCGATAAGCGTGGTGATCGAGCCGTAGAGCGAGGACGCCGTGCCGGCGATGTGGCCCTGCGGCTCCATGGCGAGTGCGGTGAAGTTGGCGACCATCATGCCGAACGAGAACATCATCAGCGCCGAGAGCACCATGAACAGGGGAAGCGGCAACGCGCCGAGGCTTTCGGTCAGCAGCATCACGCCGGCCACCGCGGTGTAGAGCGTCAGCGCGCCGTGCGAGATCACGCGCATGCCGAGGGTCCCGACGAATCGCGCATTGAGAAAGCCGGCAATGGCGGTGCCGGCTGCGATCGCGGCGAAGGCGAGCGGAAAATAATGGCCGAGGTGATAGATGCCGACAAAAACCTGCTGGGCCGAAAACACGTAGGCGAACAGCGCACCCATGACGCTTCCGGCGGCGAGCGCGTAGCCGAGGGTTTGGCGATTGGTCACGGTCTGCCAGTAGGCCGTGAGCACGTCGGCCGGCGCGAGCGACCTGCGTTCGCTCTCAGGCAGGGTCTCTGGAAGCCGCAGCACGGACCATGCAAGCGCGAGCAGCCCGTACAGCATCAGCACGACGAAGATGCCGCGCCATTGCGTCACCAGCAGCACCGCCTGTCCGAACGAGGGGGCGATCACGGGGACGGCGATGAAGATCATCATCGCAAGCGACATCACGCTCGCCATGCGGCGGCCGACATAGCAGTCGCGCACGATCGAGGTCGCGATCACGCGCGTCGCCGAGGTGCCGAAGCCCTGCAGTGCGCGCGCCAGCAGCAGCGTCTCGAACGACGGCGCGGCGATCGCCAGCACGCTCGCCACCGCATAGACCGCCATCCCGCCGAGCAGCACCGGGCGGCGGCCGAAACGATCCGACAGCGGACCCATGACGAACTGCCCCGCGCCAAAGCCGATCAGGAAGGTCGACAGCACCAGCTGAAGATGGTTGGCGACGGGGATATTGAAGGCCGACCCGATGTTGGGCAGCGCCGGGAGCATCATGTCCATCGCAAGCGGATTCAGCGCCATGATCGACGCGATCACGATGACGAATTCGGGGAAACCCATCGGCCGGTGTCCCGAGGACACCCAATCGTCGGCATTGACGTCGGACAAGCAGCTCACCTCTGATTTGAGGCCCCTGTCTATCTTCAATGCTGCGTTGCACAAGCGACGTTTCGGGATAGCTGGCAGGCGGTGCAGGAGCGGACAACATTGACGAGGTATCAGCGCTCGGGGCCGCGGCGATCGGCGGGATCGTCCGCGCGTCTCTCGTGGTGCGGGCAGCCGGGGTCGAACCGGCACAGCGCTTGCGCACCGAGGGATTTTAAGTCCCTTGCGTCTACCAATTCCGCCATGCCCGCTTGATCCAACGAGATCAATCACTTAAGTCCCTTGCCGGCCGTCTGGAATTGGCGTTTGCAGGCCGGAGGGGCGGTTCTTCCTTAGGCGAGCCGGCCGCACAAGGCAAAGCCTCAATCCGGACATCTGTTGTTGCTTTAGGCATTCTCAATCCACGGGGACTATTCATCCGGCATGGCTGCTTTGATCCGATATCGCCTGCGCACGTGCTGCGTGGCCGTCGCGCTGCTCGCGGCCGGCTTCGCACTGTCCGGCTGCGCAGGCATCAGCGAGACGGTCGCTCCGGCCTTTGCCGATCCTGCCAGGTACGAATTGTACGATTGCAAGCTGCTCGAAGCCGAGCGCAAGGGGCTCGCTAACCGCACCGCTGATTTACAGAGGCTGATGGACAAGGCACAGACCGGCGCGGGCGGCGCCGTCGTGTCGGAGCTTGCCTATCGCAATGACTACGTCGCGGTGCGCGGGCACGCGCAGATGGCCGATGACGCTTGGCGCCGCAACAAGTGCCGGGAAACGCCCCCCGAGGCGACGCCCGCCGCTGCGCCGGCGCCCGCAGCCAATCCTGGCCCGATCAAGCCTGCCCCGAAATCGACAAGAGCAGTGCGCTGAAACCGGCGCCTCGCATCAGGGTCGCCAGCCGTAAATCCAGTGCTGCCGTGCCAGCATGCGTTCCGGGCCGAGGGCGCGCACCGCAAGATCGCGCGCGAACGCGAGCGGCCCAGTGAAATGATAGATGCGGCCCTGCTGCCGCGCGGTCCGCTGCACCCGCCGGACGCGCGCCTGGCGCGTACGGCCGTATTGTCTCAGCGCAGCTGTGATGCCCGCGGTGCTGTCGGCGACCTCAAGGCTCAAATGCTGCGCGAGCACCGCGGCGTCCTCGATCGCCATGCCGGCGCCCTGGGCTGCAAACGGCAGCATCGCATGCACGGCGTCGCCGAGCAGCGCGACCGGGCCGTTGCTCCAGGGGCAGTCGTCAGGCACGCCGAACAGCGCCCATTTCCGCCAGCTATCGACCGTGGCGAGCATCATGCGCGCCGCTGGCGGCCAGCGCGGCGCGGCGAAGGCGTCCATCACCTCGCGCGGATCGCCGGGCGTGCTCCAGCCCGGTCTATTCCAGGTGCCCGGCAGCACCGCGACCACGTTGATCTGGCGTCCGCCCGCGATCGGGTAGGCGACGAGATGGGCGTTCGGGCCCATCCAGAGCTGGACCCGGCGCGCGGTGTAGTCCTTCGGCAGTTGCGTGGCGTCGAGCGTGCCGCGCCAGGCGATCAGCCCCGAGAAGCGCGGCTGCACCTCGGGAAACAGATGCTGGCGCACTGTCGACCAGATGCCGTCGGCGCCGATCAGCGCACTGGCGAGATCGCTGCGCCGGATCGTGCCGCTGCGATGGACGACCGTCAGCCCCTTGGCGTGAGGCGCGACGTCTTCGAAGGTCGCGCCGAGTTTCAGGTCGATATCGGAATGGTCGGAGACTGCGCCGGCGAGTGCGGATTGCAAATCGGCGCGGTGCACCACCCAATAGGGGGCGCCGGCGCGCGCGGCGGCGGCTTCTCCCAGCGGCATGCGCAACAGCTCGCCGCCGGCCCGCGCGCTCATGATCGAGACCGCCTCCGGGATCACGGCGCGCAGCTTGAGGCGCTCGGTAAGGCCGAGCTCGACCAGCACGCGGCTGGCATTGGGAGAAAGTTGCAGACCGGCGCCGACTTCCTCGAGCCGCTCGGCCTTTTCCAGCACGACGATGCGGAAGCCGCGTGCCGCGAGCGCAAGCGCAGCCGTCAGTCCACCTATGCCGGCACCGGCGATGACAATCGTTCGGGAGAGCGCCACCCCTGACCGATGGAAGCGATCAGGCCACCTTGTCCTTCAGGACGCATTCCGGCGGACGGGCTTCGCCCGCCTTCAGGTCGGCGGCGAAACGGTACAGCGTCGAGCAGTAGGGGCAGATGATCTCGTTGTCGTTGCCGAGGTCGAGGAAGACGTGCGGATGATCGAACGGAGGGTTGGCGCCCACGCACATGAACTCTTGCGAGCCGATTTCGATGACGGGGACACCGGCATCGTTGTGGAAGTGCGGGACGACATGGTCGGACATCGTACTCATCCTGGAGTGGCAATGGCGGCAGACACAATCACGACTGACGCGGCATTATTAAGGCGCCGCGGACCATACTGGCGGGTGTGGATGATTGCTAGTCCAGCGGAACCGAAAGCTCCGCAATGCCCCATGCTCATTTGCTCATGCAAATTCGACACAATCTTGCGGCCTGAGAGAAGCCCTTCTTTCGTCGGGGACGTTGTGTCGCAATTTTGGCATACTATGTCTGTGGACGAGCGTAATTGCGACGAAAGACCAACCGTTAGGCGTCAACGATCTCAGGACCGTCCAGGCTCTCCGCATGAAGTGGTTGCGAATCAGCACAGCGTTGACCGGTATCGTGGCTTGCGGCTTCATGCTCGCGCAGGTAGCACCGCCTGCCCGCGAGGCCGGGGCGATTCTGGCCGCCCAGGACGATCCCGCCGCGCTCTCCGAGATCAAGCTCGACGCGCTGCTGCGGCACAATGACCGCATGATTCAGGACAACATCGAGGCCGCGCTCGCGTCGGGCGATGCCGATCTCGCCGACAGTTTTGTCGCGCTGGCGCGCGACCGCAACATCGCGCTGCCTGACGACCTCCTGAGCCGTGTCAGCGACGCGGTCAAAGCCGAAAATTCCACCTCGCATGTCGCAAAACGGTTTGCCACGGGTCTCGTCACCGGCAACGCGGACGATGTTGCGAGCCTGTCGGGGACCGTGGCCGGCGATCTCTTCGTCATCGGCGACATCAGGGATGTCGTGCGCGAGGGCAAGCACCTCGCCATGGGCGAGGAGACCGATCGCCTGGTGCTGGGCCTTGCGGCCGCGGGTCTCGCGGTCACGGCCGTGACCTACGTCTCTGTCGGCGGTGCCGCGCCGGTTCGCGCCGGGCTGACGCTGGTGAAGGACGCGCGCAAGGTGGGCCGGCTCGGCGAGGGACTGGCGGCATGGGCCGGCCGGTCCGCGCGCGAGGTCGTCGATACCCCGATGCTCCAGAATGCGGTTGCCTCCGGCTCGGTGCTGCGGCCGGGCCAGACCTTGAGCGCGATCAAGGCCGCGTTCCGCGCCGAGAAGGCCGGCGCGCTGGTTCGGCTCGGCAAGGATGTCACGCGCGTCGTCGAGAAGACCGGCACGCGCGGCGCGATGGATAGCTTGCGCATCGCCGAAGGTCCGAAGGACGTCGCACGCGCGGCGCGGCTCGCGGAAGCGCAGGGCGGCAAGACGCGCGCGATCCTGAAGCTGCTCGGCCGCGGCGCACTCCTGTTGATCGGTGGGGCGTTCAATCTTGCACTCTGGCTGTTCGGTGCGGCCCTGACGCTGTTCGGCCTGTTGTCCTCGATCAAGGCGACGACTGAGCGCCTGACCCAGGCTTGGTGCGATCGCAGACGGGCGCGGCGACTTCGCCAGGCCCGGATCGCCGCCGAAGCCGTCCTGGCAAGCGCTGCCGTCACGGCCTAAGATACCTCTTCCCCTCAAGATTGCGGAACTGATGATGCCGAGCTTTCACAACGGCGCCGTTGAAATTGCCTATCTCGACGAAGGCGAGGGCGATCCGATCATCCTGGTGCACGGCTTTGCCTCCAGCAAGAACGTGAACTGGGTCTATCCGACCTGGGTCTCGGAGCTGCGCAAGAACGGCCGCCGCGTCATTGCGCTCGACAATCGCGGCCATGGCGAAAGCGCAAAGCTCTACGAGCCCGCGCAGTACTCGATCCCGACCATGGCCGGCGACGTGCTCGCGCTGATGGATCACCTTGCCATCCCGCAGGCCGATCTCATGGGCTATTCGATGGGCGGACGGATGACGGCCTGGCTCTCCCTCAACGAGCCGCAGCGCCTGCGTTCGGCAATCCTCGGCGGCATCGGCATCGGCGGCCTGATCGAGGGCACCGGGCCGGGCGAGAACGTCGCGAAGGCGCTGGAAGCGCCCGCGCTCGACGACGTCACCGATCCCGTCGGGCGCACCTTTCGTGCTTTTGCAGACCAAACCCGTTCCGACCGCAAGGCGCTGGCCGCCTGCCTGCGCGGCACGCGCGACCTCATGACGAAAGAGCAGGCCGCACGCATCGACGTGCCCGTGCTGATCGCGGTCGGTTCGACCGACGACGTCGCGGGATCGGCCAGCGCGCTCGGCGCGATCATCCCGGGTTCGGAAGTGCTCGACATTCCGAACCGCGATCACATGCGCGCAGTCGGCGACAAGGTCTACAAGACCGGCGTGCTGGATTTCCTCTCACGCAGGAGCTGAGGCGATGAGGCGGTTTCAGCTATCCTGAAATGTCTCGTTACAATGGGCCATCCACTCCCTTCGGGGCAACCGTCCATTCCTCTACGCAGGCACCGGGGTTCGCTAAGCGCGCATATGAGACTCAGCTCAAAGCCACAGCCTTATCCAGGTCAATCGGATACTTGCAATTCCGATCCGTCCAACTGCGCACGGCCTCCGTCGGCGCGTCGCGCAGCCCGGTAACGGCCGGGCGACTGACCAATGTGCCGGTGAAACAACTTCGAAAACGCCGCTGCAGTCTCGTAACCGACCCGGTTGGCAATCCGTGCGATCGGCTCGTCGCTGGTTTCGAGCAGGAACGCCGCCTCCGTCATCCGGCGTTCGATCACATAACGTTGCATGGGCTGGCCCACGAGCCTGGTGAAGCGCGCCGAAAATGCCGAGCGGCCGAGCCCGACGCGACGGCCAAGGTCGCTCAGCGTCCAAAGCTGCTCCGGACTTTCGTGAATCAGCTTCAGCGCGGGTCCGATATGGGGGTCAGAAATGGCCCCGATCCAGCCGCCTTGTCCGGGGCTGAGAGACGCGATCCAGCTTCGCAGCACCTCGACGAAGAGCACTTCCGTCAGTCGTGAAAGCGCGACGCCTTGGCCAGGACGCTCGAGCGCGGACTCGCTCATCATGCGGCGCAGGATGGCTTCAAGCCAACCACGGTCCGACGTCGGCTTCAGCAAGAGCACGGGTGGAAGCAACTCCAGCACGCTGCCAAACGTCGGCCGCGACACCGTGAAATTGCCGCAGAGCATGGTCGAGAGCGGCTTTGCACGGCTGCCGTGGCGAAGGAAGCCGAGGCGTGGCGACGACCGTTCGATATCCACGATGCGCAAAGGCTCGGCCCGGCGATCCGAATAAAACACATGGGGCTCGCCACGTGTGATGACGACAAAATCGCCCCCGGTGATCTGGATTTCCTCTCCCTGTTCGAGCGCGAGGGTCGCTGAACCTTGGCTGAGATAGTGAAACAGGGCGTAGGGGCGCGCCGGCAACTCAAGATGCCAGGGATGGCCGAGCTCGAAGTGAAAGAGCAGCGTCCCGCCGAGACGAACCCGATCGAGCACCTGGGTAAGTATATCCATCCACCGAGACTAGATCCATGGACGATCGGACACAAGACGCGGACGATTGGTCCCTATCGTCCGATAAGTCCATGGAATAGGTCATGCCACGGCGGGCCGACGCGACGTGCGGCAACCATTTCGCCAACGGCAGATGGAAGAACCGCGACCTTGCTGGAAACGCCTGTCCATTCCCCCGGACTGTGTTCGTCCGACATACCAACAGGAACAATCAATGCTAAATTTCCTACTTTCAGCAGCCGCCGTACTCCTGGCCGGATCGACAATGGTCGGGCCCGCCCGTTCCGCCGAACTGCCCAAGGGGGCAGCCCACAATATCGTGCTCGTGCACGGCGCCTTTGTAGACCAGACGAGCTGGCAGCCGGTTGCCGATATTCTCACGAAGAAAGGCTACAACGTCACGCTCGTCGAAAATCCACTCACTTCGCTCGCCGCCGACGTCGATGCGACCAAACAGGCGCTCGCGAAGCAAGCCGGCAGGACCGTTCTGGTCGGCCACTCATGGGGCGGCGTGGTGATCACGCAAGCCGGCAACGATCCCAAGGTTTCGGCGCTGGTTTATGTGTCCGCCTTTGCGCCGGAGATCGGTGAATCCCTGGCGTCGCTGACGAAGGCCGGTCCGCCGACCGAAGGCGGCAAGGCGATCCACCCCGATGCGAAGGGCAATCTGTACATCGATCCAAAGGTGTTTCCGTCAGCCGTCGCGGCTGACCTTCCTCCGGAGATCGCCGCGCACCTGGCCAACTCGCAGCTTCCGCTGAACCACGTTGCGTTCGAAGCTCCGGTCGACGTTGCGGCCTGGCATGACAAGCCGAATTTCTACGTCATCAGCACGAAGGACAAAGTCCTCGCGCCCGAGGCCCAGAAGTCGTTCGCAGCCAGGATCCATGCTCAGACGACGGAAGTCGCCGGCAGCCATGCCTCGCTCGTCGTCCATGCGAAGCAGGTCGCTGAGGTGATCGAAAAAGCGGCCCTCGCGAAGTGACGGTGCCGCTCCCGGCGCTTTGGCGCCGGGAGCCCGCACGCTTCCGCTCGACCATTTGAGCCAGGCATCCGGAGAATGACATTACCCAACTCGACATGGCGACTGGATGCACAGCTTGCAGCAGTTACGGAGGACCAATGACAATCGCTAAAGTCGAGGTCGAGCGTTTCAGCCTTAGGGGCTCGAAGCCATTCGACGTTGTCGCGGCAGCGTTCAAGTCGGCAGTCGGGCAACCCGACATGGTCGAATTTTCAAGGAGACGAGGGCGACGAATTCGTTCCAAGAACTGGAGCGCGATAGCGCTTCACCCCAATCTCACCGCGCTTTGCTGTCTTCCCCAAGGCGACGTGCCAGCGCCATTAGCACGGTGAAGGTCGCGACCCACGCCATCCGCGCGCCGTAGCGGTCGTGCGGGCCCGAGATCACGCCGCAGATGAAGGCGTTGCCGAGCAGCGCCAGCGTCACGGTTGCCGCCAGCAGCGTCAGGTCGTCGAGCCGGCGGATCGCGAGGGCATGCGCAAGCAGCGCGACAAGCGCCAGCATCGAGGCCAGCGCGACGGGCACGTGCAGCCAATTGACATAGTCGAAATCGACGCCCCAGTGCTGCTGGCGCGCGGCGCGCATCGGCGCGGCCTGCGAGGGGATATAGCGTTCGATGATGCCACGGGTGTGCGGGATCCAGCCATTGGTGCCTTCGCCGGTCGCCACATGCAGCAATTGCTGGCCCAGCGCCCGCAACGCCGCGCCGGCCTGCCAGGCCGGATAGTCGGCGAGCGAACCCACGACGATGATGCCCATTTCGTCGTTCATGCCCTCGAAGCGGCCAAGCGTGTTGAACATGCTCTTGCCCCACAGAAATTCGTCGGCGGTCGCCGGCAATTGGTCGCGATAGGGGCAGAGCTTGAGTTTTTCGCGCGGGCAATGGTCGTTGAGATAACGCGCAACGATGCCGTCCTGCATCATGCGGCCGAAGGCAACGCCGGTGCCGCCGGGCGTCCAGGCCCATTTGCCTGACAGCGCATGGTTGGCTGACACCAGCATCAGCCCGCCCACGACGATGGTCAGGCTCGCCTGCGCCAGTCCTGCGACGGGCAGACGCGCGCGCAGGAACGGCCGCATCATCCAGCCGGCAACGCAGAGCCCGAGCAGCACGCCGAGCGTGGCGCTATGGGTCGCGGCGGCAAAGGCGGTGAAGACGAACAGCGAGATTTTTTCGAGCGTTGATGTCCGCTGGCTGCCGACGACCAGCAGAAACAGCGACAGCACCGAGAGCCCTGCGAAGATGTCCGTGAGCAGCATGCTGGCGAGCCAGGGCAGCGCGGTCGACAGGATCAGGAGCAGACTGATCGCGACGAAGAGGAACGTCTGCATCATCGAGAGCACGCGCAAGGTGAGCTGGAGCAGCCACAATGTCGCCAGCGATTGGATCGCGAGGTTGATCCAGAAGCCAAAACTCTCGCCATAGTGCAGATAGAGGCCGAACACGGTGGAGCGGCTCGGAACGAGATAGCCCTCGTACCAGCGCGCCAGATAGCCGCCGGTATCCCATTGCAACAGCGGGTAGCCGTTCCAGAGCGCCGGCGCGATCATCAGGAGAGGCAGGGCGACCGCGGCGAGCCGCAGCCAGAGTGAGCCCGCGGCGCCCGCGCGCAAATGATCGGTGGTGATGGTCAAATCCGCTCCGTCCTCACTCGGACCATGCCCGCAATCACGGTTGAGGCGGAATTCACCAATAGTTTGACGCCGCCCGGCTTGAATTTGGCGAAACCCTGACCATTTTGAGCCGACCTTGCCGCCGGGGGTGTCGGAAGAAACTGTTGTGATTCAACGTGTTGGCATGCCCCCGCTGGGCAACGCACTGTTCACTCTCAGGCAAGCCCGTCAGGACTTTGTCGCTTAGACTGTGTTATAGAACCATCGAAACGAGCCAATTCGAAAGAGCAGATCTCATGGCAGTGCATCAGGTCAATCCGGGAGGAAAGCTCGCAACGCTTGATCCGATCTGGGATCGGATCCGCGGCGAAGCGGAGGACATCGTCCATCGCGAGCCGGAGCTTGCGACCTTCATCTATTCGACGGTGCTGCATCACAGCCGCCTGGAAGATGCTGTCATCCATCGTGTCGCCGATCGGCTCGATCATTCCGCGCTGTCGGGCGATCTCGTGCGCCAGACCTACGACGAGGCGCTACGCGATGATCCCGATCTCGGCAACGCGTTCCGCGCCGATCTCGTCGCCGTTTACGACCGCGACCCCGCGACGTCGCGCTTCATCGACCCGTTGCTCTATTTCAAGGGCTTTCACGCCATCCAGACCCACCGCCTCGCGCATTGGCTCTATCTGAAGGGCCGCAAGGATTTTGCGTATTATCTGCAGAGCCGGGCGTCTGCGGTATTCCAGACCGACATCAATCCCGCCGCGCGCATCGGCCGCGGCATCTTCCTCGACCACGCCACCGGTTTCGTCTGCGGTGAGACTGCGCTGATCGAGGACGACGTCTCGATCCTGCACGGCGTCACGCTCGGCGGCACCGGCAAGGAGAACGAGGACCGCCATCCGAAAATCCGTCACGGGGTCCTGATCGGCGCGGGCGCAAAGATCCTCGGCAATATCGAGATCGGTCATTGCGCGCGCATCGCGGCGGGCTCGGTCGTGGTCAAACCGGTGCCGCACAACGTGACGGTCGCAGGCGTGCCCGCCAAGGTCGTCGGCGAAGCCGGCTGCGCCGAGCCGTCGCGCACCATGGATCAGATGATCAACGCCATGGGACTTTGAGGCGGGACTCTGAGGCGGACTTCGAGCTTGTCGGAAGGGCGGGATTTCCCGCCCCTTTCGGTCCCCAAATTCTTTGGCAATTCATGCTGGCGGTTGGTCGCGTCTCGTCCTAAAACCCGCGCCAACCTAGATTTCGATTGGAGACTTGCCGTGGACGTCAAGGAAGTTAGGAAGCTCGACGCGTACCTGAAACGCGTATTCGGCAATCCCAAGATCCGCGTCGTGCCGCGGCCTAAGAAGGATGATTCCGCCGAAGTCTATATCGGCGAGGAATTCATCGGTGTGCTCTTCGTCGACGACGAGGACGATGATCGCTCGTTCCAGTTCCAGATGGCGATCCTCGAGGACGATCTGGTCGACCAGGAGTGATGCGACACGACTGGTGAGGCGGAACTTCCCGCCCTCACCATTTGGTGTCTGACGCGGCGGTGCGATCGGCCGCCGCTTTTCCCATATTCCTTCCATGCGAACAGTTCTGATCTCCGGGGCGGGGATTGCAGGGCCGACGCTCGCCTATTGGCTCAAGGCGGCGGGCTACGCGCCGACGCTGGTCGAGCGCGCGAGCGCACTTCGTCGCGGCGGCTACGTGATCGATTTCTGGGGACTCGGCTACGACATCGCCGAACGGATGGGGCTGCTGCCGGCGATCGAGAACGCCGGCTATCGCGCCAGGGAAATGCGGATCGTCGACGATCATGGCCGGCGTATCGCCGGATTTGGCACGGACGTCCTCGACGATCTCACAGGCGGCCGCTACGTCACTCTGGCACGAAGCGATCTGTCGCGCCTGCTGTACGGTACGGTCCGCGACGGTGTTGAAACGATCTTCGATGAGGAGATCGTTGGCCTGGAGCAGCAGCCTGAATGGGTCGACGTCCAGTTGCGGCGCGGCGGGAGCCGACGTTTCGATCTCGTCGTCGGTGCTGACGGCTTGCATTCGCAGGTGCGCAGCCTTGCGTTCGGCTCGATCGGGACGTTCGAAAGAAATCTCGGCTATGGCGTCGCGGCATTCGAAACCCGCGGCTATCGTCGTCGCGACGAGAATGTGTATCTGATGCACAACCGGCCGGGCCGGATGATTGGCCGTTTCGCGCTGTGCAATGATCGCACCTTGTTCCTCTTCGTGTTTCGCGGCGATGCAGGCGGGCCTGCCGCAAAGGCACAGCTGCGTGATCTCTATCGCGACGCCCGCTGGGAATGCCCAGACATTCTGAACGAACTCGAGCGCACCGATGATTTGTATTGCGACCGGGTCAGCCAGATCAGGATGGACGGCTGGTCGCGGGGCCGCGTCGTGCTGATTGGAGACGCTGCCTTCTGCGTGTCGCTCGTCGCCGGGCAGGGCTCGGCTCTGGCCATGATCTCTGCCTATGTGCTTGCGGGAGAACTCGCACGCGCCGACGGGCGCCACGAGCAAGCATTCAGCGCCTATGAGACCCGCCTTCGCAGCTATATCGGCGCCAAGCAGCGCGGAGCGGAGCGCTTCGCCGCGGCATTTGCGCCGCGGACGTCATGGGGATTGTGGTTTCGCAATCAGGTCGTGAAGGCGTTCTCGTTGCCAGGCGCGGCGAGACTCGCCATCGGCCGAGACCTTGCCGACAAGCTTGATCTGCCGACTTATCGCTGGAGCGATCACAAGGAGATCGGCGTTTGAATTGCCTGCGGCTTTGAATCATTTTCGAAAAAGACGAATTCTCGGGAGGGGCCGAATTTTTTGCAGGCTGGCTTCGAAAATACGAAGTCATGCCAGGCACTTGGCTACTGTGCATGGGGTTGTTTTCGCAGTTTTTGTTTTGGAGGCTCGGGGCGCAGAGGCTGCGCTCAGCCCTTCGGGCCGCGCAGTTGCGCCGTCAGCTTCTCCATCGCTTCCGCCGCATCGCGCCACTGCGATAGCCAGCTGCGCGGAAAGCGGAAGGTGAGGTCGGCGCCGCCGACGCGGCGTTCGGCGAGGCACATGCCGGGCGTCGCCGCATCCCGCGTGCAGCGCGCGGTCAGTGCAGGACTCGCGGCAGAATAGAGATCCTCGTTGCCGTAGGGCGTATCGGCGCGGAACATCCGCATTGTCAGCCCGTCCTGGGGCGTTGCCGCGGCCTGGTCGAGATAGCGCGGATAGATCGTGGCGGTGCGCTGCTCGGGCGAGAGCGCATCGCGATGCGCGGCGATCGACAGGAAGATGCGGTCGATCGGCTGCATCGCCGCATCCACACTATCGGCGGTGACGTGCTTCGGCGCGCCCGGCGGCTCGAGCGAGGGATACAGGAAGTCGAGATCGATCCGCTCCTGCGGCCCGGAGTGGCGCTGGATCTTCATGCGGATCGCGTTGGTCGGCAGGTTGAACAGCGTGCCGCCGACGCTCACCGGCAGCTTGTCCGGGGCGTTCACGCCGCTCGGGCCCCAGGTCGGCCACAACAAATAGGCGACGAGCGCGACGGCGCACACCGCGGCAGTGCCGCCGAGCACGATCGGGATGACGTGTGCCCGGGTGTGCGCTCGGGGAGATTGAGGGGAAATTGCCGAAAACACCGTCATGAGCCGCGCGAATGAGCCGGAAGTCGGCCGATGGCCGTCGAATCAGCAGCGAATATGCCACGCGGCTGCGATTTCGCGGAGCGTTCGCCGACTGCAGGGAAGGGAGCCAGGCCTGCGTGGAACGGCCGGCGGCGTTAACCTTCCCTTAAGGATAATGTAGCGTTAACCGGCACTCTTTGTCACAGGAAGTCACCTCGCGTTGCGTAAGGGCGGACCGTTCCGATGACACCTGAAGCTCTCAATACATTCTTCTCGATCGGCATCGGTTTCGCGCTCGCGGGAGCGCTCGTCAGCGGATACCAGACGGTCGCACAGCGGCCCGCCGGCTTCGGTCTGTTGCAGGACGGCGTGGCGCCGAAGACCTTCGCGGCGGTTCCGTTCCTGGTGTTCGCGGCTCCCTTCATCATCATGCGCAACACCCTGCGCGGCAGGCAGGTGGAGAGCCGCCGCGTCGAATTCGTGATGATGGCGACCGTGATCGCCGGCTTCTGGAGCATGATGAGCGGCACCTTCTTCCTGATGACGCTCCGCGCGGCCGGCGTTCTGGTCTGATACGGGCGCTGTAGGGCTGCCTGCGCGGCGGGCCTTTGCGTCAAGGCTGCCGTTTCGCTATGGCTGGGGTTGACCCGACAGGAGACCCTCATGGCGATCTACGAGCTCGACGGGCAGGCGCCCGACCTTCCCGCCGACGGCAATTACTTCATCGCTGAGACCGCCACCGTGATCGGCCGCGTGCGCCTGAAGCCGGGCGCGAGCGTCTGGTTCGGCGCGGTGCTGCGCGGCGACAATGAGTGGATCGAGATCGGCGAGGGATCCAACGTGCAGGACGGCTCGACCTGCCACACCGATCTCGGTTTTCCGCTTCACATCGGCAGAAACTGTACGGTCGGCCACAACGTCATCCTGCACGGCTGCACCATCGAGGAGGGCGCACTCGTCGGCATGGGCTCCATCGTGATGAACGGCGCCAGGATCGGACGCAACAGCATCGTCGGCGCCGGCTCTGTCATCACCGAGGGCAAGGAATTCCCCGAACGGTCCCTGATCATCGGTTCGCCGGCGCGGGTGATCCGCACGCTCGACGACGTCCAGGTGCAGAAGATGGGCAGCGCGGCGAAGTTCTACGTCGCGAACGGCCCGCGCTTCACGAAGGGCCTAAAGCGGATCGACTGAGATGCACGCAGGCCGTGTGCGGCCGGCATCTGGTTCCGTACCGTAAAAATACCCGCCCGTATTTTAATCCTCCGCTAGCGCCATCATGCCTATCCTGGAGCGTTTTCAACCAGGAGGAGTGGCGCCATGGATGCTGCGGCGCTGGGATCCGGACTCGGCGCCGGAACCAAATTTGTGAAAAAGCTCGTTCGTTTCGCTCGCGGCGCGGATACCCTGAGCGTTGCGGAGAAAGTCTACAGCATTGCCGGCTTTCTCGCGATCGTCACCACCTTCCTGCTCGTGATGTCGATCCAGACCGTCCGCCTGCAGACGACCTACCGCCACATGCACGCCTCTTCGGCGGAGGCGGCGATCAATGTCGGGCGTATCAACACGCTGATCTACGCCGTCGTCATGGAATCGCGCGGCATCTACATGTCCGCCGATCGCGGCGCGATGAAGCAGTTCGCCGACGGTCTGGTGCGCCGTAACCGCGAACTCGCCGAGGCGGTGAAGAGCATGGAGCGGACCGTCGCCGCCGACGATGCCGCGCAAGTCTCGAGCTTCCGCCAGCGCATCGCGCAGTTCATCGAATTTCGCCAGGAACTTGTTCGGCGCGGGCTGGAGATCAGTCCGGCCGCAGCGCGCGAATGGGGCGATAACGACGCCAACCGGACGCTACGCAACAAGCTCAATCTCGATCTGGAGACGCTGGAACGGATCTACGGGCAGCGCGCCCGCGAGGCGGACGAACTTGCCAACGAGAACCGCTATGCCGCGGCTTATTTGTTCGTGCTCGGGCTCGTGGCGCTCGTTTTCGCGGGGCTGAACGTCGTTGTGATGCGGGGCTCGGTGGTCGGGGCGCTGGCTGAGATCACGCAAGCGACCGACCGCATTGCCGACGGTGACGTCAAGAGCGAGGTGCCGCATCTCGGCCGTCACGACGAGATCGGTCGTCTTGCGCGAGCCGTACAGAACTTCCGCGATGCGGTGGCGCGGATCTTCGAGCTCGAGGAGATCGAACTCGGCACAGCGCAGGCGCGCGACGCGGCCATGACCGAGCGCGACAAGTTCAACGACAAGTACCAGGCCAAGAAGTGGCAGCTTTCGGCAGCTATCAACAGCATGCCGCAGGGCCTGGTTATGCTCGACGGCAAGGCCAATGTGGTCGCGATGAACACCAACTACCGGGGGATCTACAATCTACCCGAGACGATCCAGGCCGGGTCGACGCTCGAGGAAATTCTCCAGCACAGAGTCAGGAGCGGGTTGTTCAGCGGTAACGTCGCGAAATATGTCGCGGCGGTCCTCGACCGGATCACCAAGCGCGAGCCGGCGGTCGACGAGGTCGCCCTGAATGACGGCCGCATCATCAAGATCTACGAGCGTCCGATGGACGGTGGCGGCTGGGTGTCGGTGCAGGAAGACGTCACCGAGCAGCGTCAGCGCGAGCGCATTCTCGAGCGGATGGAGCGCTTCCTCGCCACCATCATCGAGAACGTGGCCGAGGGCATCATCGCCAAGGACGCGCGCAATTTGCGTTACGTCTTCGTCAACAAGGCGGCCGAGAAGATGATCGGCATGTCGCGCGGCGAGATCATCGGCAAGACCGCGCGGGAGTTGTTCTCCGCGGAGGCAGCCGAATTGATCGAGCAGCGCGACCAACAGCTTCTGGCGCAGAAACAGCAGCTCGAGCCGATCGTCGATACCATCGACAATGCCGCGCGCGGGCGCCGCGTGATCTCCGCCCGCCGTGTCCAGATCGGCGGCGCAGGGGAAGAGTCCCACATGTTCGTGACCATGGTCGAGGACCGGACCGAGGGGATGGTGGCGGCCGCGTAGTTCAACGGCGCGCGCCATTCGAAGCGGCGCCTCAGCTTCCCTCGGATTCGCGCGCTTCGATCGCACCCGCGACCCTCTCGTGACCGGCAGCCCACAACGCGTGTTCGTCGCTGCCGTCCGAGTAAGGATTGGCTTCTGCCGGAATGTTTTCGCGCGCGGCGCGTTCGCCCTCCGCAAAAGGATCGCGATCCGTCATCCTGATTTCGCCTCTCTGGTTTGCAGCGTCGAACGCGATCGGCTTTCGCATGATCGTGGCTCTCCCCCTTTCAAGCTGAACTGACGGCAATTGTTCCGGAACCGGTCATCGATGCGGCGGTTGATCGGTAAAGGAGCATTCGAATGGCAACATCGTCCGCAACCTGTTCAATCAAGACCATGATTGTCATCTTCGCCCTTGCCGCGATGCCGGCCGTAGCGTTCGCGCAAGCGAGCGGCGGCGCAGCGGGATCGGCCGGAGGTGTCGCCAATTCTCCGGCTCCGCCGCCCGGGACCAACAGCCTGGGTACGGCGCAATCATCGGGAGCGAATGCCACCTCCGGAACCACCACCGGGACCGGCGCAGGTGGATCCACCGACGCCGCCGTCAACGCCGAGAACCGGCTGCTCGACAAGAAGCTCAAGAGCATCTGCCGCGGCTGCTGACGCTCGCGCGGAAGTGAGGCAGCGTGGCTGTCCGGAATGCCCAGGGAACGCTAGCTTGATCCTGCTTTGAGCGTGGAGCGTGTCCACGCGGAGGATCGAGTGGATGTTACGCAAGATGATGATGGCGGCGCTGGCCGTCGCGATAGTCGGGCTGTCAGCCCCACAGGCCGCCCAGGCGCGGGGCGGTTTCGGCCACGGTGGTGGCGGCTGGGGCCACGGTGGCGGCTGGGGTCACGGCGGCCACTGGCATGGCGGTGGCTTCTGGCCGGGAATCGCCATCGGGGCGGGTATCGCCGGCGCGGGTTATTACGGCGGCTATTACGGCTACGGCCAACCGTATTACGGCGATCCCTATTACTATGGTACCGGCTACGACGATGGTGGCTATGGCGGCTGCTACGTCGTGCGCAAGCGCGTCATGACGCCGTCGGGCTGGCGCATCCGCTCCGTGGATGTCTGCGAATAGGCGGCGGTACCCGTTAAAAAACAAGGCCGTTGACGCAATATACCGTCAACGACCTTGCCAGCCCCGGACATTGAAATCGGCTCACGCCATCCGGTGACGGCGAGCATCGCTCGGAATCATACGGGCGAATGTGATCCAGTTCACAAGTCCAAAAATTTAGGCGGCGCCGGCTGCTCAGCTGCGCGAGCGCTTACGTGCACTGGCATGGACACGATGCCGCGCCGGTTTCCTGCGGGTAACCGAGGGAGTCTCCGCCTCGGTCGCCCGGGCGCTCGCAAAGGATTGCCGCAGGCCGTCGATGGACTCGTTGAGTGTCGTGACCTGCTCGGACAGACGCTTGGTGTCGGCCTGCTGGAATGCGAGCAAGCGCTTCATACTCTGGAGCTGGTCCTGCACGACCTGAAGCTGGTCGATCGATTCCTGCTGGGTTGCCTCCAGCCCCTTGGTCTTCTCGACCAGCTGCTCGGATGCCTGTGCGGTCCGAGCCTGCAGCTGCCGCGACGCCACCACCCGGTCGGTCTCAGGGGCTGAGCCGGTATAGGCGCGCCAGATCGCGATCGAGGTCACACCGGCGATCAGCAGGAGGAGGGCGGCGGCGGTCAGCGCGATAGGCTGGGCGCCGAGGCGAAGAAGCGGGTTGGACGGTGCGTCCTCTGCGAGATCGATCATCGCTGACAAAACCCAAATTGAAACTTGGTGAGTGGCGAAGACCGGCAACCTGAGGCCACCGGGGCGTCCCGAAAGCGTTACGTTTCGGCAAGGAATGGGACCAAAAAGAGGCTAAGAGCAAAAAAACCAGCAATCAGGATGCCTTAGGGCATCCAAGCGCCCGTCAGAGGCAGAGATCAGGGCTGAAACGGCGAAAACGGACCTGAATAAGTCTTCGATCGGGGCGCCGCATAGGGTCCGAGCCGGGAGGTTTTCAGTCCCAATCGCACCAGTGATTCCGCCAAGGTCACCGCGGCCGCGACGCCGTCGATCACGGGCAGGCCGTGCGTGGCGGCGAGTTCATTGGCGAGATCGGCCATGCCGGCGCAACCGAGCACGATGGCCTCTGCGCGGTCGTCGCGGATCGCGGCCGTGATTTCCGTAGAGATTTTTGCGAGCGCATCGGTGTTGCGCTCCTCCAGCGCGAGCACCGGCACCTCGGCGGCGCGGACGCGGGTGCAGCGGTCGGTGAGGCCGTATTTCCGCAAATTATGTTCGATCGGCACGATGGAAACACCGAGCGTCGTCACCACGGCGAAGCGCGCGGCGATCAGGCTCGCCATGTGGAAGCCGGCCTCGCCAATGCCGATCACGGGCGTCTTTGCCGCGGCGCGCGCGGCGTCGAGACCGGTGTCGTCGAAGCAGGCGATTATGTGCGCATCCGCGCCGTCGCGGTCGGCCTCGCGGATGCAGCCGAGCATGCCGGGCACCGCGAACGCCTCGTCGTAAAATCCCTCGATCGAGACCGGGCCCATCGTGGGCTGGCGCGCATCGATCATCGTGTCGGGCAGGGCGACGCTTCGCGCGGCAGCGGCGATCTTCACCGTCATGGTCGCAGTGGTGTTGGGATTGACGACGTGAAGCCGCATCAGATCAGACAAGCCCCTTTTCAGACAAGCCCCTTGCCGGCGTCCGAGCCTTTGGCCGCCTGTCGCTTGTTCAGCATGTGGATGGTGCCAAGCGCAAGCGCGATCACCGTGAACGAGACGGCCGAGATCACGGTGCCGAGCGCATAGATGTCGGGGTTGGTCACGGTGGTGGTGAGGCCCTGGAGATCGAGAGGCAGCGTGTTCACGGCCCCGATCGCCTGGCTGGAACGCGCGAGTTCGTCCCAGGACAGCGTGAAGCCGAACAGGCCGATACCGATCACGGAGGGCAGGATGATCGGCAGCACGACATGACGGAAGGCCTGCCACGGCGTCGCACCGAGATCGCGCGCGGCTTCCTCGAGCCTGGGATCGAAGCGGTTGAAGATCGCGAACATGATGAGCAGGCCGAACGGCAGCGTCCAGGTCAAATGCGCGCCGAGGCCGGAAGTGAGCAGGCCCATCGAGGTCTCGAAATTCTCGTTGAAGGTGCCCTTGATCACATCGTCGATGATGCGGAATTCAAGCGAGATGCCGAGCGAGGTGATGATCGAGGGCACGATGAGGCTCGCGATCGCCGAGTAGAACAGGATGCTTTGCGCCTTGAACTTGCGGCGAAACGCCATGCCCGCGGCGACCGACAGCACGACGGTGACGATCATCACGATAATGCCGAGCAGCAGCGAACGGCGAAAGGCCGCGCCGAGATCGACGATGCCGGTACCCTGGAACAGTTTTGCGATCCAGAAAGTCGACACACCGTTCATCGGGAAGGTGAGGCCACCCTGCGGCCCCTGGAACGACAGCACGTAGATCGCGATCATCGGGCCGTAGAGAAACAGCGTGTAGGCTGCGAAGAAGATCGCGAGCACGTAGAAAGAGCGCGGGCGTCCTTCCTTCATGCTCTAGAGCTCCTTCTTGATGTCGACGATGCGCGACATCATGGTGATGATCAGGAAGGTGATGACGAGCAGGATCACGGCGTTGGCCGCTGCTGCCGGGAATTGCAGCGCGTTCACCCGCGTCTCGATGATCTTGCCGGCGGCCGCGATCTGCTGCCCGCCCATCACGCCGATGGTGATGAAATCGCCCATCACGATGGTGATGACGAAGATCGAGCCGATCACGATGCCAGGTTTTGCCAGGGGAATGATGACGTTGACGAGGGTCTGGAAACCGGTCGCGCCGGCGTCATAGGCGGCCTCGATCAGCGATTTGTCGATGCGAACCATCGAGTTGAAGATCGGCACCACCATGAAGAAGGTGAAGAGGTGCACAAGTGCCAGCACCACGGAGAATTCGGAGAACAGCAGCCATTCAACGGGATGGTTGATCAGCCCCGTCTTCACCAAGCCTGAGTTGACAAGGCCGTCGCGTCCGAGCAGCGGAATCCAGGCGATCATGCGGATCACGTTGGAGGTCCAGAACGGGATCGTGCAGAGCAGCGACAGTCCCATCTGCCAGGTCTTCGACTTGACGTGGAAGGCGAGGAAGTAGGCGACCCAAAAGCCAATGAAAAGTGTGATGACCCACACGAGGAAGCACAGCTTCAGCGTCTTCAGATAAGTCTTGGCGATCGTGCAGAGATCGGGGAGCTGCGCGATGCAGCCTTCGAACGTGTCGGTGTAACCGCGGCCCGAGAAGGCCGGCAGCAACTGGTATTCGTTGTAGTCCCAGAACGAGACGATGACGACGAAGACGAGGGGGATCAGGAAGAAGGCGAGGAACACCAGCATCATCGGCCCGGCCTGAAGCCAGGAGATGAAGGAGGGTGACAGCCGCGCCGCTTTGCTGCGGCGCGCCGTCTCCGATCCCCGGACCAGGTCCGGGGATGCCTGTTGCAAAATGTCCTCCGACGTGTCCATCAGATTACGCTGCGATGAACTCGTTCCACTTGCGCACCATGTAGTCGTTCTCGTCCATCACGGCGTTCCAGCACGCGACGCCGCCCATGCGGTCCTCGTAGGAGCCGCCGTCGCGCACGGCGCCGGCCTTCTCGAGCAGCGAGCCGTCGGGCGCCTTGATGTCCTTCTCTGCCGCCTTGCCTTCCATCCAGTAGGCCCACTCGTACGGCTCCATATGCGCCTTCGCGGTGGAGAGCACGGCGGAGTAGTAGCCCTGGCGGTTGAGATAAGCGCCGGCATAGCCGGAAAGGAACCAGTTGACGAACTCGTAGGCCCATTCGAGCTTCGCACCCGAGACGCCCTTGGAGACACAGAAGCCGGACGCCCAGGAGCGATAGCCTTCCTTGAGCGGCTGGAAGGTGCAGGCAATCCCCATCGAGCGGACCTTCGTCACCGCCGGCGACCACATCGACTGGATGACGGTCTCGCCCGAGGCCATCAGGTTGACGCTCTCGTTGAAGTCTTTCCAGAAGGCGCGGAACTGACCGGCCTTCTTGGCTTCGGTCATCACCTTCATCGTAAGATCGATCTCTTCCTTGGTCATGTTGCCCTTGTCGGCATATTTGTACTTGCCGGTGGCTTCCACGACCATCGCGGCATCCATGATGCCGATCGAGGGGATGTTGAGGATCGAGGCCTTGCCCTTGAACTCGGGATTGAGCAATTCGGCCCACGAGCTGATCGGACGCTTGATGATGTCGGGGCGGATACCGAGCGTGTCGGCGTTGTAGACGGTCGGGATGAGCGTGACGAACTCGGTTGCCGAGGTCGCGAACTTCTTGGAGTCCTTGCCTTCGAGATAGAGCACCTTCCAGGGCGCGGTGCCCTGGCCGCCGATCTTCTTGCCGCCGGGAGTGACGCCCTTGGTGAAGACGGGCGTGATGTTGTCGAATTCCTTGATCTTCCTGGCATCGAGGGCAAGGATGTTGCCCGACGGCACGATCTTCTTCAGCGCGAAATATTCGGTGTCGAGCACGTCGAAGGAGTTCGGCTGGGTCATCACGCGCTTGGTGACGTCGTCGGTGGTCGCGGTGATGTATTCGATCTTGATGCCGGTGTCCTTCAGGCACTGCTTGGAGATCTCGTCGCCCTCGTTAACCGCGGTGCCGAGATAGCGCAGCACCTTCGGCTCGGCCGACATGACGTAGGGAAATCCGGTGATGGCGCCGGAGCCGGCGGCAAGGCCGGCGAGACCCGCGGTGCTCTTCAGTAGCGTGCGGCGGCTAAGGCCCTTCTTCCTGGTCGTTTCGGTCATATCACTGACTCCTCTGTTGCGCATTCCGGTGATTGATCGGCGCTATTGCAGACGTTGCGCCTTGGCGGGATCCCAGGTGGCCAGCACGCGATCGCCCGGCCGGAACTGGTGGACGTCGAAGGCGGCCTCGGGAAGGTGGGAGAACAGGGCGGTCCCGTCTTCGAGCGTGAGCGAGACGGCGATGTAGGAGCCCTGGTACTCGGTCTGGGTCAGCAGCGCCGGCGCGCCGACCGCGCCGTCGGCGATCGGCACGATGCCGAGCTGATCGGCGCGCACGGCGATGAGTTTGCCTGCGTCGCTGAGGACGTTGTGGCCGCCGATGAAGCGCGCCACGAATTCGGTGCGGGGATGATGGAAGATGTCGCGGGCGCTTCCCTGCTGCTCGATCCTGCCCTGGTTCATCACGACGATGTGGTCGGCCAGCGCCATCGCCTCTTCCTGGCCGTGCGTGACCTGAACGAAGCTGATGCCGAGCTCGCGCTGCAGCCGCTTCAGTTCGCCGCGCATCCTGACCCGCAGGAATGGGTCGAGCGCCGAGAGCGGCTCGTCGAGCAACAGGATCTGCGGCTCGGTGATCAGCGCGCGGGCCAGCGCGACGCGCTGCTGCTGGCCGCCGGAGAGCTGTGCGGGGAGGCGGGCCGCGTAGGGCGTCATCGCCACCAGCTCGAGCAGCTCGCCGGCGCGCTTGTGCCGCGTCGCCCGGTCGATGCCGCGCATTTTCAGGGCAAACGCCACGTTGTCGATCACGGTGAGGTGTGGAAACAGCGCGTAGGACTGGAACATCATCGCCGTACCGCGCTTGGCGGGTTCGAGATCGGTGACGTTCTGCGGGCCTATGATGATGTCGCCCTCACTGACGGCCTCGTGGCCGGCGATCATGCGCAAGGTCGAGGTTTTGCCGCAGCCGGAGGGGCCGAGCAGGCAGCAATAGGTGCCGGCCGGGATCTTCAAATTGACGGTGTCGACCGCCAGCGTCGTGTCGTAGCGCTTGGTGACGGCGACCAGTTCGAGGGCGGCGGGAGTGGCCATGGCGTGTCCGGGGCGAGGGCGATGCTGCGCCTCTCTCCGCAAGGTCCATGCCAATCGCGCTTGAATCGTTCTCGGCCGGCCGAATTCCAAAACAGTGCAGCGGAGTCAGATCGTTAGATCGAATCCCTCGGGCGTGGGCGGCTCGTTGCCTTCGCAGCTGCGTGCACACAAAACAGGCGCGGATTGTATAAAGTTTCGCCTGTGATTGGATACAGCTGGTCGATTAGGATTCGACGCCATCTTCGACGATCGAGTCCTCACCCCCATGGCCGCCAAGTCCCGACCGAAATCCGACGCGCCAGATGCGAGCGATCGCGTCAGCCGCATCCGGGAAGGCGTGACCGCGGCGATCCTCGAGCATCGCCTGCTGCCCGGCACGAAACTCGGCGAGGACGAGATCGGCGAGATCTACGGCTCAAGCCGGACGCTGGTTCGCACCGCGCTGCAACAGCTCGCGCATGAGGGCATCGTCAACATCGAGAAGAACCGCGGCGCCTTCGTCGCGCGGCCGACGCCAGCCGACGCCCGCGAAGTGTTCGAGGCGCGCCGCCTGATCGAGCCGACAATCATCGATCACGCCGTTGACGCGGTGTCGCCGGCCTGGATCGGGCGTCTCCAGCGGCATCTTGCCGAGGAACGCGAGGCGGAGCTGCGTGGCGATGCGCGTGCTTCGGTCCGCCTCTCCGGCGATTTCCATCGACTCGTCGCCGAGATGAGTGGCCACAGCATCTATCTCGGTTTTCTCAAGGAGCTGATCGCGCGCTCGTCGCTCATCATCCTGCTCTACCGCCGGCACGACACGCCGGCCTGCGGCACCGATCATCACGCCGGCATCGTCGCTGCGATTCGCAAATGCGACAGGGAAGCCGCGCGCGCGCAGATGTTGTCGCATCTGAACGAGATCGAGGCCGAGCTGTTCCTGAAGGATCCAGCCGACGAGTTGCGGCTCGCGGACGTGCTGGGCGCGTGAGCAAGCTGCGCCGGCGGCTTATGGCGACGGAGATCCTTCGTTTCGCCTGACTATCTTCAGCACCAGCAAACCTGCGCCAAGAACCAGGAAGAGAACGCCGAAGAAAGTCGTGCCGCCGGATTCGAAGGTTACACCGACCGCGGTCAGCAGGCATCCGAGGATGATTGCGAAGAGCCCGCCGAGCTTCTTGACCAGCAGGACATATCCGTCACTCGTTTGTGCTACCATGTTGCGCCTCGTTCACTTGATGTAGGGCTGTCCTCGCGTCTCCCTTCGCCCATGACCCTCTCGCGTAGCCCGTGGCCGATCGTATTCCAGCGCACGGGTATTGCAATCTCGCGTTGAGAGTTGCTCTTCGCTCTTTTGATTTGAGTTCGATGCAAGCGCGACAGTAGCGCTTACACACGTGCCGAAAATTCCCGGCGTTTTGTGCAGTCATCCATGTCTCATAGAGTCGTATGGCTGAAATGCAAAATCGCCTTATGGTTGTAAATTGACTCGCGGCGATGATGGGAATCAACTGAAGCGTGAGCGTCGAGTTCTAGAACGGAGCCGACATCAGGTGAATCCGTTCTGCGGAGTGCTGCCATGGCGCGAGCTCTGGCTGACGAACGAGAGACCGCCTACGTTTCGACCGGCCACTTGCCCGCTCCCGAGATTGTGCAAGCGCTGGTGAACGAGGCGCAGCGGCGGTTTCAATCAATCGCGACGGAACAAACTCGCAGGTCTACCCTGCGCTCGCCCGCGTTCCGAGCGAGCTGTTCGGGGTCTGCGTCGTCGGAACCAGCGGACAGGTCTAGGCGCCGGCGAGGTCTCATCATCCTCACCGGCTTTCCGCTCACGGGGCTCTGGGTCCTGGGATTGCTGCTCGGCATTGACCTGTTGTCCCACGGCATCGGATGGCTGAGCCTTGCATGGCGGCCTGCAGCTGCCGCTGCCTAGCGCGCGCACCGGATGCGGAGAGCGAAGATGCGGGGTTTGGGTTCGCGGGCTGGACTCGCGAGAGCTGCCGTTCTGCTGACGTTGGGGACGATGAGCATCTTCAGCCCGTCGCCTGCGATGGCCCAGCAGGACTCCGCCGTTCTGTTCCGCAGCGTGCGGATATTCGACGGAAAGAACGGCGCGCTCTCTGCCTCATCCAATGTTCTCGTCAGGAACAAGACGATCGAGAAGATCTCGGCCACGGACATCACGGCAGAAGCCAAGGTGATCGACGGCGGCGGCCGCGTGCTGATGCCGGGGCTGATCGACGCGCATTGGCACGCGATGCTGGTACGGCCGACCCCGATGGCCGTGCTTGCAGGTGACGTCGGCTACAACAATCTGCTCGCTGCCACTGAGGCAGCGGCCACGCTGATGCGCGGCTTCACCACCGTGCGTGACATGGGAGGACCTTCGTTCGGATTGAAGCAGGCCATCGACGAGGACCTCGTTGCGGGTCCACGCATCTATCCCTCCGGCGCCATGATCACCATTACTGCCGGCCATGGCGACTTCCGCCAGCTTGCCGATCTGCCGCGAACGATCGGCGGCATGCTCAGCCGCATGGAGCGGATTGGCGGCAGCATGGTCGCCGACAGTCCCGACGAAGTCCGCGTGCGGGCGCGCGAACAGCTGATGCAGGGGGCTTCGCAGGTCAAGCTCACGGCGGGCGGCGGTGTCGCGTCGCCGTTCAGCCCACTTGACGTCTCCACCTTCACCGAGCCCGAGCTGCGCGCCGCCGTTGAGGCCGCCGACAATTGGGGCACCTATGTCGCTACCCACGCTTACACGCCGGTCGCGATCCAGCGCTCGATCGCGGCCGGCGTGAGATGCATCGAGCATGCCCACCTCATTGACGAGGCGAGTGCACGGCTGATGGCGGAAAAGGGGATCTGGTTGAGCACGCAGCCATTCCTGGATATCTCCGGCGCCGCCGCGCTGGGACCAGCGGAGCAGGACAAGATGCGGCAGGTGGTTGCCGGCACCGACCGCGTCTACGCGCTGGCGAAAAAGTACGGCATCAAGACAGCGTTCGGGACCGACGTCCTGTTCTCGCAGGCGCTGGCGGACAAGCAGGGCGCGATGCTGGCCGCGCTGACGCGCTGGTATACGCCGGCCGAGGCGCTGACCATGGCGACATCGACCAATGCCGAATTGCTGGGCTTGTCGGGCCTGCGCAATCCCTATCCCGGAAAGCTCGGTGTGGTCGAGGAGGGCGCGGTGGCCGATCTCCTGCTCGTCGACGGCAATCCGCTCGAAGACATCGCCCTGGTCAAGGATCCCGCCAAGAACTTTGTGCTGATCATGAAGGGCGGCAGGATTTACAAGAACAGTCTCGCGCAGTGAGGAGCCGCCCCGAATCTATTGCGGCTCCAATCCGAGAGTCTTGATCGACTCGAGCCAGATCGGCCCTTCTTTTTCGTAAAGCGCAATCGAGGAGGCGCGATCCATGGCCGGCTGGTCGACGCCGAAGGCATCGAGCAGCTTCTGCACGCGCTCCGTCTTGCCGCCTTCGACCATCAGCTTGGCGAGCATGTCGATCCGGTCTGCAGGCATCGCAGCAGGCGCCACCAGCGCGGTAAAGCTGATGAGCTGGAAGACATTGCCGGTGACCCCTTGCTCGGCAAATGTCTTGGTCTCGGGCAGCTTCTTCATGCGCACCGGTGTCGGCACGGCAATTGGGCGGCCGATGCCGGTATCGAGCACCGGCAGCGCGGCCTGATAGCTTCCGACCGCCGCCTGGATCACCCCGGCGGCAAGATCCTGCCACATCGGCGCTTCGCCGCGATAATGCACGATGGAAATGTCGAGACCGAATTGCCGGTTGAGCTCGGCGATCGCAATGTGCGCGAACGAGCCGATCCCGTACGAGCCAGCCGTGACCTTGTTGCTACGTGCGTACGCGACGAACTCTTCGATCGTCTTTGCATTGGTGGCGGAATGGACCACCAACGGCAGATGCCCCGAAGGCGTCACCGCGACGATCGTGAAATCCTTGTCCGGATCATAGGCCAGCGATTTCAGCAGCAGCCGGTTACCGAGCAGGGTGGACGAGATCGTGTACATCAGCGTGTAACCGTCGGCCGGGGAATCCTTCACCGACTGTGCCGCCAGCGCGCCGCTGGCTCCGGTCTTGTTTTCGACAATGACCGGCTGGCCAAGCTTCTGCGAGATGTAGTCGCCATAGGCGCGGGCGAAGGCATCGGTGATGCCGCCTGCCGGTGTGGAGACGACGATCTTGATTGCCCGGGTCGGCCAGGCTTCGGCCCAAGCCGTTTCAGAAGCGGCCAGCGTCAGGCATGCAATCGCGGCAGCCCAAATTCTCGCGGATGTCCGCACTTCGGCCTCCCCTTTTCCGTGTGTCATTGGGCAGCCGGCAGCCGCCGCAACGAGGTGTCACATGGGCAAGGAGGAGGGTCAAGAAATCAAAATATCGTTTCACTGTGTGAAATGGTCACGGCCGACCTGCAGGAGAGCCTGGCGCGGCAAGCTTGGCGCCGAGCGCCTCGGCAAGTGCGGAAGCGACCTTCTTCATCGGAGGTACGAAGCGGCGTATGCCTTCCTCCGGACTGACCGCTTCGCGGAGCATCATCACGTTCATGCTGCCGAACAGCCGGTTCGGAAGCGCGACGGGAACGCCAAGCGCCCAGACTGCGCCGCCGAAGATACTGCGGCTGTAGCTGTCGTCCATCACCGCGAACCCGGCTTTGCGGATCGTGCGCAGCGCCTTGGTGAGCTTGTCGGGATTGCGCGCCAGATCGTTCCAGGGCTCGGGACCGAGGGCAAGCCGCGCGGCAATGCGCTCCTGCTCGGCAGGCTCGCAGAAGGCGAGATAGGCGCGTCCCATCGAGGTGCCAAGGACGGGAAAGCGAAAACCCGGCGGGCGGCTGAACAGCAGCGATCCATCCACGCGGGTTGTGTGGGCGATGACCATGGATTCCTGATCGAGCACCGCGATGTCTGACGGCCAATGGATCTGCTTACGGAATTTGTTGAGGATGGGTTCGGCGATGCCGCCAATCCAGGTCGGCTCGTCATAGCCTGCGCTGAGCAGCAGCGCGCGTCCCGTCGGCGCGTAGCTGGCCGGCTCGGTACGGCGCACCACATAACCTTCATGCTCCAGCGTCTCGAGCATGCGGACGATCGTCGCCTTGTTGAGCCCCGTCGCCTTGTGCAGCGAGCCGACGGTCGACTGCCGTTCCTGATTGATCACCCGCAGGACTTCGAGGCCCCTGGACAACGCGATGACGGGACGGAACGACGTCATGGCAGCTCCTTGTGATTGCCTGTGCCGCTACCTGGTGAAGCAACCGCGGGAGGGACAGGGCAGCGCGCTCGACGCCATCGCCTTCACCGATTGCGGGAAGGTTGGCATGAGTCAAGCTCGCTGACGCGTTCATCTCGGTTTCGAGTAGAGCGGAATTCGCAGTCAATTCGATCGCTTGCTGCGCCCGGCGGCAATTTAGTTCCTGTGGTCAAGCCGCTCGCGGCCTCGTGTGGACGGTGGGGTACTGCGACGTAAGGTGACTATTCCTCGCGCGCGGCAGCGGCTATACGCTGTCGCTCTGTCATTGAACTGTCATGTTACCTCAAATGCTGAAGTCAGACGCAACGCCGGTCCGCAAGCATCCGAGCGCGCGGGATGGGAGTCCTGTTGCGAAGGACAACAAGAGAACGCAAGCCGTCGCCGGCTTCCTCAGGCAACGCGAACCCGCCGCGGAACCTGTGATCGTCGAGGGCGCTGTGATCGATCAGACGCCATCGCAAGACGCGGAACCGGCAACGGAACCACTCCGGTCGAGCGCTGCCCCGCATTGTGCCGGTGAGATCGAACTCAAGCTTCTCGTCGATGCCGATCGCATGGCGCATTTCAACGCTGCGCCTGTGATCGCGACGAACGCGCGCAACAAGGGCACGCGCAAACATCTCAAGTCCGTCTATTACGACACGCCGGAGCGGACACTTCGGCGCAACGGCTTGAGCCTGCGCGTTCGTCAGAGCGGTGCGCGCTTCGTGCAAACCGTGAAGACCGATGCGGTGGACGATCCACTCCGCCGTGGCGAGTGGGAGGCGAGCGTGCCTTCGCTTGCGCCCGACCTCGCTTTGGCAGTGCCCTTCATTCCTGAGAAGCTTCGCGGCCACCTGGAAGCGCAGCCGCTCGAAGCGGTCTTCACCGCCGATGTCCATCGCCATGCGCGGCTGATCGAGCTGCCGTCAGGCGCGGTCGAGATCGCCTTCGACCGGGGTGAGTTGACGGCCGGCGACCGTTCACTGCCGGTGAACGAGATCGAGCTGGAGCTCAAGAGCGGCAGCGCCGGCGCGATCTACGAGATCGCGCTGCGGCTCGCGGAGCACGGCGACGTAAAGCCGTCGATCCGCACCAAATCGGCGCGCGGGTTCGATCTTGCCACCGACAAGCCGCCCTCGGCTCGACGTCCGCGAAAACTTCGTCTCGATGCGTCGGTCACGCTCGACGAGGCCTTCGCCACGATTCTGCGCTCCTGTTTCCTCCATCTGCTCCAGTCGCTGCCGGCTGCCGAGGATGGGCGCAATCCGGAAGGAATCCATCAGCTGCGCGTCTCGCTGCGCCGGCTGCGGTCGGTGCTGGATCTGATGCATTCGGCGGGCGTGTCGAGCAACGTCGACACGCTGCGAACCGAAGCCAGATGGCTGGCGCAGGATTTGTCCGCCGCGCGCGACTGGGATGTGTTCCGGCTCGATACTTTGCCGACGATCGCAACAGCCTGTCCGTCGGTCGCGGGCTTTGACGCGCTGGGCCAGGTTGCGGCCGAACGCCAGTCGGATGCCTATCGCAAGGCGCACGATGCGCTCGACGATCGCCGCTGCGCGATGTTCCTGATCAGCCTCGGCGGGTGGATCGAGACGCGGGGCTGGCGCAACGACATCGCCGCGCAGGATCTCGGCCAGCTCGCCGACCCCGCCGTCGACTTCGCGCAGCGCATTCTGTCGGAGCAATATGCGAAGGTGCTCAGGCGCGGCCGCCGCTTCAAGTCGCTTCCCGCCGAAGGTCTGCACCGCGTACGGCTCGCGACCAAGCGGCTGCGCTATCTCAGCGAGTTTCTGCTGCCGCTGTTCGCAGACCGCAAATCCGCGCGAAAATTCTCGCGCAGGCTCGCCGGCTTGCAGGAGCGGCTTGGCGCCTTCAACGACATGGCGGTCACGGCATCATTGCTCGATGGGCTCGACGCCGAGCCCGACGGCGCCATCGCCGCGGCGGCGATCGCCGGCTGGCAGGCGCGTGCGTCGGTCGGGGTGCAGCCGGCCCTACAAAGCACATGGCGCGATTTCACCGCCGCGCGCGTGCCCTGGTCGCGGCAGACGCCGCAGGACTAAGCGAAGTACGTCCCCAAAAAAGTTGCGCCCAGCCATTGGGGGATGGCTGGGCGCGCGCGAACCGGTCTGGGACGGGGAGGGGTGGGGATGTGACCGGTCGCGTATCTCTTTCGTTTGTCTCTACTGATCTGCTACTGGTCCCTTGCGCTGGCGGTGGAGACCGCCGGCTTGGTGTCGCCGAGCGAGACCCAGACATTGGGATCGCTCTGCGACTGGCGCTTGACGAAGCGGTAGCCGGTCTCCGTCCAGGCAACGACGTTCTCGTTCTGATTGTCGAGAACGAACTCGCCCTTGTCGGTCTTCACCGTCAGCACCGCGTGTCCTTCGCCCTTCTTGTCGCGCACGACGGTGATGAGCAGGGCCTCGCGCGGCCATCCGGCATCGATCAGCATCTTGCGCTTCAACAGCACGTAGTCTTCACAGTCGCCGTAACCGTCGGACGGCAGCGACCATTTTTCGATCACGCCCCAGTGCTCCTGGTCGGTCAAAGGCTTGACGGTCTCGTTGACCCAGCGATTGACCTTGACGAGGTCGCGCCATGCAGCCTGCGACATCACGATGTCGCGCGGTTGCGTCGGTGCGCCCTGGCACTGAGCGGCATTGTCCGCACAGAACTCGACCCAGCCGATCGGCGCACGCGTGGTGTCGCCGAGGCTTGCGTAGAGCAGACGGCCTTCGCCGGCCTGCGCTGCCGCGCTCATTCCGAAGAGCATGGCGGCCAGCGCCATTCTCTTCCCCTGTCCCCTGAAATCAAACATTGCGGCCCCCGTTTCTTGTTGGGACCACATTGCGCAGGGAGCTTTTGAGTTGCCGCTAAGTCAGTCAAGTCAAGTCGAGACGAATACAAGTAAAACGCGCGGCGAATTCGATCTATACTTGAGTCAAACTTGAATAAAATTCGATATGACTGCAATTGATTCAAATTTTATCGATTAACGCGGAAACGCTGGCGGAACCGTTGTTTGCACGCACCCGCGACCTCCGCGTTAACCCGCGCGAGGCCCGTCACGACCATGAAAAAGGCGGCGTCCGCATCGCGGAGGCCGCCTTCAGTACTGGAAATGCAGTGGTTTTGGTGCCTTCGCGCTTTACCGCGCGGTAACGCTCTCTTCGAGAGTTTCAATCGGCTGCGAATGCATGAACTCGAGCGCGAAGCCGTCTTCGAGGTTTCGGACCACGCGACCCTGCACCCGGCCGAGCAGAACCGTCGATTTCAGCGGGGGACGGTTTTCCGCGGCGATGGCGGCGCCCGACAGCGAGAGGTCGATGATGCGGCAGGTCATCTTGGTGCCGTCCTCGAGAGTCAGCACCGCGATCGGATTGCGCGGCACGATACGATCGTGGCGGCGGTCTTCCGGCAAATTGAGGATGTCGCGGTTGGCGAGCCAGGTCAGCTGTGCCGCAAGCTTGTCGCGCTTTCGCGGCGTCGCACCGACCGTCATGGCGAAGCCATTGTCGATGATGCGGGTGATCTTGCCCTCGACGCGGCCGATATGGTCGAGATAGGCGACCACGCGGTCGCCGACATTGCCGATGCCGGGGGCCAGCAGCGCCAGCCCGCCCGGCGACATGTTGATCACCTGGCAGGGGAATTCACGGCGGTCCGGCAACATGTAGCGGCCGAGCAGGTGAACCTTCACCCGCTGGAAACGCCGACGTTCCTCGGCGGCCGGAAGAAATTTTTTGTGCGCCAACGCCATTTTCACAACCCGACCCCCCGCCTGGCGGAGTCCGGGACCACCCTAAGGTGCACAGGGTTAATGCTACGTTAGGATCGGGCGCGGCGATGACGAACAGACACGATGCGTTCGAAAAGCCACATCAGGGGCGGGCAGGCCAGCACCGTCAGCGCGCCGAGGTCGAGCGCGACGGCGGCAGTGCCGGCCGATTTGGCGAGCCGACCCGCCACCGCCGGCCCCAGCATCATCGCGGCATAGAAGAGAGTGTAGAACACGCCCATCCCGACCGCTCGTGTCTCCGGCGCGAGTACGCGGGCGGCCAGGCTCATGATCGGGCCGGCGGGAAGGCCGCCGATCAAGCCGCCCAGGACGAGGATCGCGATCACAGCGTCGGACCGGGTCAGCCAGGCCAGTAGGGCGGCCACCACGAGGCTCGCCGCGATCGCCACGACAAAGGGGCGCTTGGTGCGATCGGCGAGATATCCGCCTGATGGCACCGAGATCACCGACAGCCACATCACGAGGCTGATCGCCGAGCCTGCCGCCGCAATGCTCCAGCCGCGCTCGACGAGCAATGAGGGGCCGAACGAGAAAATCATGGCGAAGCCGATATTATAAAGGCCCCAGATCGCACCCGCGACGATCACCGCCAGAAGCGCGAGCGGATCAAGCAGCCTGGAGCCGGCCGCGCTGGCGGTTGCTCCCGGCGGCGATTGGTAGAAAATGATCAGCACGATGCCGATCGCGGTCAGCGCGCCGGCCACGAGGAACACGGCGCCGGCGCCATACGCCGTGCCGATCGCCGGCAGCACCAGCAGCGAGATCGCAACGCCGGCCGGCCAGGAGTTGACGAAGATCGCCATCGCGGTGGCGATCTCCTTACCCGCAAACCAGTCGGTGCCCATCTTGGTGAGCTGCACGGTCAGCAGCACGCCGCCGGCACCGGAGGCGAGCCGGCCCGCCATCTGCCAGCCCCAGACGTCGGTGGTGGCCATGACGAGACTGCCCGCTGTCATCAGCAGCAGCGCCACGATCGTGGTGGGCTTGTCGCCAAGCGTCCGGCCGATCGCGCCGCCCGGCAGCGCCAGCACGATGCCCGGTGTGAAATAGAGTCCGATCAGGATGCCGATATCGGCGAGTCCGACGCCGAAGCTCTGCTGCAGCAGCGGCGCGACCGCGGCCACGCTCTGGAATTGGAACGCGATGGTGAGGCGAACGACGAACAGGATCGCAAGTATGCCCCAGCGATTGCGCAACGCTTCATCTCCCCAAACCCTATATCGAGCGTGCGGTGGGGAGACGCCGGAGTCAACCGCAAGCTCTGAGCTTACGACTTCCTCGTCGCACGCCGATAGAGGAGACATAGCAGCGCCAGCAGCACCGCGGCCGAGAGCCCGAGCGACCAGTGAATGCCGATCGCCGCACCGAACAGGCCGACCGTGATGCCGCTGAAGGCTCGCATCCCGAGCCCGGCCATGTTGTAGAGGCCGACGACGCGGCCGCGAATATCGGACGGCGCGTTCAACTGCACCAGCGCCTGCGCCATTGTGTTGAACGACAGCTCGAAGAAGCCTGCAAAGAACAGCAGCACGATCGCGACCGGATAGATCCGCACCGAGGCGAAGCCGAGCAGCGCCACGCTCCACAGCATGGCGAGCAAGATCGCGGTGCGCGGCGTGCCCTTGAGCCGTCCCCAGGATTCCAGCGCGATGCCGGCGAGCAGCGCGCCGGCAGCATCGGCCGCGAGCAGCACGCTATAGGAGATGCCGGGATCGCCGTGGCCGAGATCGCCGGCAAAGCCGGGCATCTGTGCGTGATAGGCGTTGCCGATCATGAACGAGGTGAGGCCGGCAAGCCATGTCATCGCCGTCAGCACCGGCTGCGTGCCGATGGCACGGATCGTCAGCATGATGTCGGCAAGGCCGCGCACGGCGAAGCGCCGCACAGCGACACTCTTGTCCCGCACCGGCGCCCAGAACAGCCACAGCAGCATCGGCAGATAGAACAGCGTGTTGAAGATGATGCCATGCGAGGTGCCGAGCGTCAGCATGATGATGCCGCCGACGGCAGGTCCGACCAAAATGCCGAGATAGCGCGCCATCGCATTCAGCCGCACCGCGCTCGGAAGATCGGCGGGGCCGACGAGATCATAGAGCAGCAGCTGGTTCGGCGTCTGCCACAACACGCCGGCGCAGCCATGGATCACCAACAGCAGCATGGCGTGCCACATCTCGATGGTGTCGGTGATGAAGAAGAAACCCCATCCGGCCGAAGCAACGATGAACAGCAGCATGCCGCATTGAATGATGCGGCGCGGATCGACCCGGTCGGCGAGCCCGCCAACCGCGACCGAGAACAGCAGGAACGGCAGCCAGTGCGACAGCACCGCAAAGCCCGCCAGCGCCGGCGAATGGAATTTCTGGAACACCACCCAATAACTGATCACATGCTCAATATTATCCGCCATCATCGCCAGCACGTAAGCGATGAACTGGAGCCGGTACGGCACCGACTTCATCGCCGCGAACGAGCCGGACGCGACGACAGGATTTTGAGGGAGGGGGTTCAAGCGGGCACCTGGGGTGGGACTTTTCGCGCCGTGCCTACACGTTCGCCGTCGAGCGCTCAAGACACTTGGGTGTGTGAGGACAGCGGTCCCGTAGCCCGGATGAGCGAAGCGATATCCGGGAACGCCGGCCCCGCGTGTCGCTTCGCTCATGCGGGCTACGAGGCCGCGGCTTGGCACGACCGTGCATCTCACATACGCTGCTCGTCAGCTCGCACCAATCAGCCATAATAAAAGCGGGCATCGAGGAAACCTCTATGGACCAGATCCGCGTCTGCACCCACGCAGGGCCGGGCAGCGAACCCGTCATCCGCTCCGTGCCGTGGCCGAAGGTCGGCCGGAAGGCGGCGCTGATCAAGGTCGGTGCGTGCGGCGTCTGCGGCACGGACCTGCACATTTTGAAGGGGCACTGGCCGAAGCCGCTGCCGTGGCCGTTCACGCTCGGCCACGAGCTCGGCGGAATCATTATCGAATGCGGCGACGAATTCACCGAGGACTTCATGAGCAAGCCGCTGAAGGTCGGATCAAAGGTGATGATCCCGCCGCTGATGCCCTGCGGCCGTTGCTATTACTGCATCCATTTTCCGCAAGTCGCCAACAAGTGCCTGACGCCGGTCTATTACGGCCGCTATCTCGGCTTCGACAAGGCGCCTCACATGTGGGGCGGCTGGGCCGAATATGTCTATGTCGATCTCGATATGCTGCCGGGCACCAAGATCTACAAATTGCCTGACGACATGTCGCTGCGGCTGGGGGCGCTGTCGGAGCCGCTGACCTCCTGCATCCGCGCCTTCAATCGCGCCAGCCGCGCCGGTGGTTTCACCTGGGGCGACACGGTGGTGATCCAGGGCTCGGGCCCGATCGGCATTCTCGCGGTTGCCGCCGCGCAGGAGATGGGAGCAGGGCGCGTCATCTGCGTCGGTGCGCCGGAGGAGCCGCGGCTCAAGCTCGCGCGTGAGTTCGGCGCCGAGGCGACGGTGAACATCGACGAACTGAAATCGCCCGAGGCACGCATCGCCCGCGTGCGCGACATCGTCGGCGGCTTCGGCGCCGATCTGGTGATGGATTGCTCGGGCCATCCCTCCGCCGGCCCCGAAGGCATCGAGATGCTGCGCGACGGCGGCACCTATGTCGAGATGGGCCAGTTCACCGACGCCGGCTCGATCGAGACCTCCTGGCACCGCATCTGCACCAAGGACCTCAATGTGCTGGGCTCCTGGGGTTTTACCGCCAACGATCTGCCGCTCGGCGTCGACATGCTCTATCGCACCCGTGACAAATATCCCTGGCTGAAGATGCAGACGATCTATCCGTTCACGGAAGAAGGCGTCGCGCAGGCGGTCAGGGATGCGATGGCGATGAAGACGGTGAAGTCAACCATCGTGCCGTGGCCGGAGCTGGTGGAGTAGCGATGGCATCGATCCCGCACGAGCTCGCGGCGTTTCTGGTCGAATCCAAGCGCCGCACCTATGCGGGGCTGGACGACGACGCCACCGTGGCCGCTCCGCTGCTCAGAGGCTCCAAGCAGCTCGAGCATCGCGCGTCGCCTTATGCCTATCGCGATATCTATTTCGGATGGGGTTCTTCGTCGGGCAGGAGACCGTGTCCCGGGATGGGCGCGTCATCTGGTCGATGAGCTACAGCGGGGGCGTCCGCGCGGAGATCACGGGGCGAGACACCTTCCTTGCGATCTACAAATTCCTGCGCCAGGCACTACTGGCCGGATCCGTGGAGGAGCCGTACCGGGGGCCGCATCTGTTTGAGCAGGACGGCATGCTTTACCGTAACGAGGTCGAAGGCTCGCTCGATCGTTTCCACGGCATCGAGACGATTGCGCAGGAGGATGGCGCGCTGCTTTACGAGCTGCGCTATGGTGGCGGGCTGCTGCGCTAGATGATCCGTAGCCCGGATGGAGCGCAGCGCAATCCGGGATTCTCGCCTGCGGCTCCCCGCATTCCGCTACGCTGCATACGGGCTACGGGGCCGGCGTTTGGAATGAAGGACGAGATGACAAACGAACAAACGACCGAACCAGGCCAGCGCACCCGCTCACCCTTCAGCTCCATCCGTGCGATCGACTACACCGTCATCTTGGTACGCGATATGGTGGCGATGCGCCGCTTCTACGAGGAGGTTCTCGCATTTCCGGTGCTGCGGGAGTTGTCGGCGAACTGGATCGAGTACGGCCTGGGCCCTAACACGTTGGCTCTCGCAAAGCCGGGCCGGACTGCGACTGACGCGCCTGTGCCGCACAGGAGCGCCTCGCTGCAACTGGCCTTCAAGGTGTCCGCGGCCGAAGTCGATGCATGTGCCGACGAACTCGCACGCCACGGCGTGGCCCTGCTGTCGCCGCCGACGAACCAGTCGTTCGGGCACCGGACGCTGTTCTTCCGCGACCCCGACGGCAATCTCTTGGAGGTCTATGCGGAGATCTGAAACGCGGGAGCGGTGGGCCTGTGTACGAAAAGTTCCATCGGAAATCCGCGAGTTATTCACGCCGGGGTGAAACTTAGACCGGGGTTTCGGCTTTCAGTTCACGGGAGAGTTCATCGTGAAGCGGATCCTGAAACCCGTCACTTACATCCTGGCCGCCATCTACTTCCTGGTGGATGCGGTCTTCATGGCCGTGGCGAGGCCAATCTCGGGCTGGATCGAGCGGCATCTCCAATTGAAGCGATTGCGCGGCTGGATCAGATCGCTGTCGCCTTATTGCTCGCTCGCCCTGTTTTCCGTGCCCGTCATTATCCTGGAGCCGGTCAAGCCCGTGGCGGCCTATCTCGCCGCAACCGGCCAGATCGTGAGCGGGGCCGTGACTTTCATCGTCGGCGAACTGCTCAAGCTAGTGCTGGTCGAGCGCCTGTTCCATCTCACGCGTGACAAGCTGATGCGGATTCCGGCCTTCGCCTGGGCCTATGGGAAGTTCACCGAGGCGAGAGCATGGCTGCAGGCAACCGAAGCCTGGCGCGCGGTCCGCGCCTTGGGCCGTGCGGCGAGGGACACCGTTGCGCGGACCAGAGCCAGGCTGGCCGGCGGCTTCGGCAGGCTGGTGGCCTCCAGGGATTAGGGCTGCGCCGGGCGAGTTGCTCTCTATGCGAGCTTGCGGGCCGCGGCGGTGGCCCTGTCGCCCGTGTTCGGCGTGCCGGTCGGCTCGATCAGCAGGAGATGGACCTCCTCGCGCGCGACCGGGCGATGCTCAACACCTTTGGGCACGACATAGAGTTCGCCCGGACCAAGCGTCACCGTGCGATCCCGCAATTTGATGTCCAGACTGCCTTTCAGGACGAGAAAGAAATCGTCGGTGTCATCGTGCTTGTGCCAGGTGAATTCTCCCTTCACCTTCACCACCATCACGTCGCAATCGTTGAAGGTCGTGATCGTGCGTGGCGACCAGAAATCCCCAAAAGTCGCGAGTTTGTCGGCAAGCGAAATGCCGTCGGCCATGTGTTCTCCCGTTCTTCCGTGCGGCACGATTTGGGTCGAGCGATGCCAGCAGCTATTTGACATATCCCGACGATATGGCCCGCGCCCATTTCGGGTGGTCGTTGGCGAGGGCACGGGACGATGCGGCGTCCCAATCGTATTCGAGGGCCAAGAGTTCGGCCTGCCAGCCCCTTTGTCGCTTCGTGAGGATTGCATATCGCGCGTGCGGCGAGCGGTATTCCAGGTTTGCGACAACGGGAATGTCTGCGAAGACCGGGCAACCAACGCTCCCTGGATTGAGAACCAGACAGTCATGAGGTCCGTGAACGACGGCCTGGCGGTGGCTATGACCACACAGCACCACACGCGCCGTCGGCTCACTCGCGAGGCGCATTGCCAGCACGTCGCGGCGTGCCGGTACGAAGCGGCCGTCGTCGAGCGTTTCTTCCAGCAGGCATGTCGTATCGTTGTCGGGCGTGCCGTGGCAGGCCAGAATACCATCGTCCAGCCGTATTTGGGAAGGCAGGCTGTGGAGTGCGAGACGTTGCTCCGCAGTCAATGCGTTGCGCGCAAACAGGCCTGCGGACGAGAGCTTGTCGTCCGGAAACTCCTCAATCCAGCGATCATGGTTTCCGCGTACGGTCGGCAACGACAGCGCCTCGAGAGCTTCGAAAGTCTCTTTCGGCCACAACGGACTGGTGACGCAATCGCCCAGGTTGACCGTACGATCGACGCCACGCGCCTTGATGTCGGCCAGCACCGCCTCCAGCGCGGCAAGGTTGCCGTGGATATCGGAAATGACTGCCAATCGCATCGTCGTGCTCCCTAGTCCAATCGGCCTGAGCTTAGCCCTGTTGTGCGTCTCCGGCAGCTCCAACCGCGCATAATTTAAGCGAGGTGGCCGTGAAAATCTGCAGCCTCGCCCCAAAATCCCGCTATATGCAGCAAAACGGCTCGAAAACGCTGGATGTAGTGGGTCGAGCTGGCCAGTAAGCTTATTCTCGGCATCGCCAAAGCCATGCGTCATAGGCATGGTGATTTGCCCGCACTTGGCGTAAAGAGCGTCCAAATCAAATCACCACGCGTGCGGCTGGACCATTTGCCGCCTACGCAGCTTCAGGTCGCGCGGCTCGACGTTCCGCGCCTGGACCAACCAAGGTTTATCCCGTGTCTTTTCCGACCATGAGTGCGCCGCTCGCCCGAGCTTTGGCCGAGCGCAACTACGACCGTCCGACCCCCGTTCAGCTCGCAGTGCTCACGGACGAGGCCGCTGACCGCGACCTCTTGGTTTCGGCCCAGACCGGCTCCGGCAAGACGCTGGCCTATGGGCTGGCCATGGCCAAGGACCTGCTGGGTGACGCCGAGCGGTTCGAGCGGGCGGGTGCACCGCTCGCCCTGATCGTGGCGCCGACCCGCGAGCTCGCGTTGCAGGTCCATCGCGAGCTGGCGTGGCTGTACGAGCATGCGAGCGGGCGCGTCGTCTCCTGCGTCGGCGGCATGGACCCCAGGCGCGAGCAGCGCGAGCTTGCGGCCGGCGCTCATATCGTCGTCGGCACGCCCGGCCGGTTGTGCGATCATTTGCGCCGCGGCCGTCTCGACATCTCGGAATTGAAAGTGGTCGTGCTCGACGAGGCCGACGAGATGCTCAATCTCGGCTTTCGCGAGGACATGGAGTTCATCCTCAAGACCACGCCGGACACCCGCCGCACCCTGATGTTCTCGGCGACATTCCCGCGCGGCATCGTCGCGCTGGCCAAGCAGTATCAGCAGCGGGCGTTCCGGATCGAGGTCGCCGGCGACGAAGGCGGTCATGCCGATATCGAGTACCGTGCGATCCGGATCGCGCCCGGCGATGCCGAGCACGCCGTCGTCAACGTGTTGCGCTTCTACGAGGCGCCGAGCGCGCTGGTATTCTGCAGCACGCGCGATGGCGTCCGGCATTTGCAGGCGGCGCTGCTGGAGCGCGGCTTCTCCGTGGTCGCCCTGTCGGGCGAATTGACGCAGAACGAACGAACCACGGCGCTGCAGTCGCTGCGGGACGGACGCTCGCGCGTTTGCGTGGCGACCGACGTCGCCGCCCGCGGCATCGATCTGCCGAGCCTCGATCTCGTCATTCATGCCGACCTGCCCAACGACGCCGAGGTCATGCAGCATCGCTCCGGCCGCACCGGCCGCGCGGGCCGCAAGGGGACGAGCGTCATGCTGGTGCCGCCCGTGCGGCGGCGGCGTGCGGAAATGCTGCTGAACGTCTCGGGCATCGACGCGGTCTGGGGGACGGCGCCGCAGCCGGATGAGATCCGCAAGCTCGATCATGAGCGCATGAAGGACGTGCTGTTCACGGAGGAGACGACCGCCGACGATCTGGCGCTGGCGCAGGCGCTATTGGCCGAGCGGTCGGCCGAGGAGATCGCCGCGTCTCTCGCACGGCTCTATCGCGCGCGGCTGCCGTCGCCCGAAGACATCATGGATTCCGGCGAGCGAGCTGGCCGGCCGCGCGAGGATCGCGGTCGCAACGATACGCGCGCACCGCGCGACGATGTCCGCGCTTCGCGTGGCGATGACCGCCCCGAAAGGGCTCGACCCAAATCGGGGAAATCGTCGAAACATGGCATGGCCGATGGCAGCGTCTGGTTTCGGGCCAACATCGGACGAAAAAAGAATGCGGAAGCGCGCTGGCTGTTGCCGATGATCTGCCGCCGTGGCGGCATCGACAAGAACGATATCGGCGCGATCAAGATCATGGACACCACGACCGAGTTCGAGATTTCCGAGCGGGTCGTGGAATCTTTCGCCGCCAAGATCAAGCGTCCGGACAAGGAAGACAACATTCGCATCGAGTCCATGGCGGATGCGCCGCAACGGCAGGCATCTTCGGAAGAGCGGTCCCACGCGCCGCGGCGCGAGAGCAGCGACAGCGACCATCGTGAACGCCGCGACGATCGCCCGCGCGAGCCGGGCGGGTTCAAACCGCAAGGCAAGCCACACGGCAAGACACACGGCAAATCGCACGAAAAGCCATACGGCGAGCGTACGCCGAAATTCGACGATGCTCCTTCCTTCGCAAAAAAGAAGAAGCACAAGAACAAGCCGGGCTATGCTGAGCCCTCGGTCACGTCGTGGTCTGAGAAGGGCGCTCCCGGGAAAAAGCCGAAGACGAAAAAGAAGTATCGCGCCTGACTGCAGCTGCACGGCGCGGACGGCAATGATGCTGCCGGATTTCACCGGCGGCATTATCTCGGAAATCAAGTCTGAGCAGCGAGGTCGCGCAGCATGTATGTTGCGCTGTCGCTGTAGGTCGCGAGCTTTGCCCGCAGCTTCGCATCAGTCGTGACGGACCGAAAGCCGAGACGCTCCCACAGCGGCCGCGTGGCGTAGACCGACACCAATGCGAGCGTCGCAATCGCTGACGCGCGCGCGAGCTGTTCGATTGCCAGCACATAATCGCGCACGACACCGCCGCGAAAATCAGGCAGCACCGCGACGTCGTGCAAATAGAGGCAATCCGCATCGTCGGGCAATTGCTCGAGCAAGCCGTCGAGCGGGGGAATCCGGTGCTGCATCCAGGGATGCGCGAGACCGTAGCCGACGATCCCGTCGTCCGCGACGAGCACGCGGCAGCCGTCGGGATAGAGCCGCATTTTTTCCGCGAGCACCTCGGGGCGTTCAGGCAGATCAGGATGGATCCGCACTGCGATCGTGCTGATCGCCGGCAGATCGGAGGCGCGCCCGGGACGCCAATGCGGCTTGCTCATGTCGATCCGTCGTTCCGTCTCAATCATTTCCAGTTTATTCCGATGCGACGATGCGTGCAGCGAAAAATATCTTTGCCGCCATCTCAGGAATACGACGGCTCGCGCGGCGTCCTATCGATGCAAGCCCATTGCATGACAGGAGAGACCATGACCACAACCTCGATCCGCCTCGCGCTCACGCTCGCAATATCGCTGGCGCTGGCTCCCACTGCTTTCGCGGCACCGCCGGCCAAGACCGGCAAGACCGACAAAGGCAACGTGCTCACCGATGCCAAGGGCATGTCGCTCTATACTTTCGACAAGGATGCTGACGGCAAGTCGGCCTGCAATGGTCCGTGTGCGACCAACTGGCCGGTGCTGAAAGCCGAGGCCAGCGATGCCGCCGCCGACGGCTACACCGTCATCACGCGCGACGACGGCTCGAAGCAGTGGGCCTACAAGGGCAAGCCGCTCTACACCTTCGCCAAGGACACAAAGCCCGGCGACGTCACCGGCGACGGCTTTCTCAACGGTGCCTGGCATCTGGCGATGCCGTGAGCAGGGTGCACTGCTAGCGCAGCCCCTCATACACCATCAGCCCGCGTGCGATTTGCAGCTTGCGGATCGCGCGTGGCAGCAGTTTTTCCGGCTGGTGCAGATAGCGCCAGGAGGTGAGGGCGAACGGGCCAAGGGCGCCGCATTCGTCGTCGAACGGCGCGAGCACGCCTGTCACGCTCACCGGTGTATGCGGGCGGGCATTGAACGGCAGCAGCAGCAGCTCGAGATGCGCCTTGCTGCCGTCCTCGCGCGCGGCGGTGACGCCGGCGATTGCGCCGAGGCTCTCGTCGGCGACGATGGTCGTGATCTCCTCGATCTCGCGGCGGCTAGCCTCGTTGAACAGCGCCGCAAAACTCGAGTCCTTGAGGTCGCGCCCTGCGAGCGCGCAAACGCGCGTGCCGGCGACGCGGAACGGGAAGCCGAGATGGGGCTCGCAGGACAGCACGAAGATGTCTCCGAGTAGGCCGCGCACGGCAGCCGGATCGATATCGGCCCGGTCTGGCGCCCGCGCAGTGCCGCGCTTTTCGTTCCAATATGCGAAGAATTCGCGGCTTGACGGATGTTTCATGACTGAACGCTTACCCCGGGGCGCAACCTCGCGGGACAAACCTGTCCCGCTTCAGTGCAGCCGCAATCCCTGTGTTGTTGTGCAGGAGGGGCTTTGCAGCGTCCATGCCGCAGCGGCGTTTTCGGCGTCCCTGGCGCTGCCTTTGCGTCGTTAACGTTAAGTTAACTGTGCGCTTTCCGCGCGCCACGCCGCTGCTATGGTGATCGCGGTCGCAAGCTTCGCCGCTTTTCTCCAGGTTCTCGGCGAGGCCTGTACACAGGCGTCAAACAGTTTGGTCACCGGCCGCGGGGAGGGGTGGGGATATTCCCGTCTCTCTGGGTACCGGAAGTCCGACACGGATAGGCAGGGCTTTCCCAGGGCCCTGCCTTTTCCTTTTGTGCACTTGCGCAGGGCGGGCAAAGGCGACTATCTCCAAGGCCTGTCGTCAAGCCTGTCGCTCCGATCGCGCCTGAAAGCGAAGCCGCCTTGGATTCCCCGCCAAATTCTCCGCCGCAAGATCCTCCGTCGCAAGATGCTTCGCTGGCAGTGCCGGCCGTCGTTGAGGAGGCTCCGCGCGAGCCGATCCTGACGCTGCCGTTCGCGCTGACGGCCTATATCCTCTTGCTTGCCGTGATCCATCTGCGGGTGCTGCTGCCGCCGGAGCTCGAGAACTGGACCATCGACGTCTTCGGTTTCATCCCCAAGCGTTACGATTCCTCGCTGCTGAATCTGGAGATCCCCGGCGGGGCCGGCGCCAAGGTCTGGACCTTCGTCACCTATTCGCTGCTCCACGCCAATCTCACCCATATCGGCTTCAACGTGTTGTGGCTGTTGCCGTTCGGCAGCGCGCTGGCGCGGCGCTTTGGCGCCATCAGGTTCTTCCTGTTCCTCGCGGTGACGGCGGCGGCCGGCGCGCTCGCCCATCTCGTCACCCACGAGCACGCGGTGGCGCCGATGATCGGCGCCTCGGCCTCGGTGTCGGGCGCGATGGCGGCGGCGATCCGCTTCGCCTTCGTTCGCGGCAGCTTCCTGTCATTCAGCCGATCGGATGCCGATACCGCCGCAAGAGTTCCGGCGCTGCCGCTGTCGCGCGCGTTGCGCGACGGGCGGGTGCTCGGCTTCCTCGCGGTGTGGTTCGGCGTCAACATCGTCTTCGGCGTCGGCGCGATCGGCGTCGATAGCGAGACCACGAGCGTTGCCTGGCAGGCGCATATCGGCGGCTTCCTTGCCGGCCTATTGCTGTTCACGCTGTTCGATCCCGTGCCGCGCGTGCGAAGCGATGCTGCGGATGCGTCATCACGGGACATTTCAGACCGCATTTGAAGCGGCGCTTGCGGCGCCGCCCGAATTCATCCATCATTCCCGAGAAGAATGTTCCGAAGCGACAGGCCGCTAGAGGCGATGCTTCGCAAAGCGCCTGAGCGTGAAACCGGCGCTGAAACTGTTAGTTGAAGACTCGAAGAACAAGTCCGGACCGCGAACAGCGGACGGTTCCGATTCAGGGAGGCGACAATGACGGTACGTTCGATTCTCAACACCAAGGGCCACCAGATCATGAGCGTCGAGCCGGACGCGAAGCTGGCGGCCGCGGTCAAACTGCTCGGCGAGAAGAAGATCGGCGCGGTGCTGGTGATGAACCAGAGCCGGCTGGAAGGCATCCTGTCGGAGCGCGACATCGTGCGGGTGATCGGCGAGCGCGGCGCCGGCGCGCTCGAGGAGCCGGTCGCTCAGGTCATGACCCGCAAGGTCGTCACCTGCAAGGAGACCGACACGGTCGCCGAGCTCATGGAGATGATGACCACCGGAAAGTTCCGCCATCTGCCCGTGGTCGACAATGGCAAGGTGGTCGGCCTGATCTCGATCGGCGACATCGTCAAGCGCCGGGTGCAGGAATACGAGTCCGAGCAGGAAGCTCTGCGCGACTACATCAAGACCGCCTGATCAGGCTTGCTGGTCGGCTTTGGGCGCGGCGCCCTCGGGCGCCGGCGCCAGCTCGTGGATGGCCTCCTGGATGGACTCCAGCGCACGCTCGGCAGCGCGGGTGCCCAGGGCTATGAGGTCCTCGGAGCGGTGGAAATCGAACCAGCCGAATTGGCCGATCCGCGGTGTGATCAGCATATCGGGCGGATCGCCGGCGAGGCGGGCGCGGGTGATGCGGTCCTGCATGATGTTGAAGGCGTCGACCATCACCGAAGAGAGGCCGGGCCGGGCGCTGCCGCCGCCGAAGAACTCGCGCTTCACCGTCTTCTCGGGCGAGAAGAATCTCGGGAAGCGCCGCTTTGACGGCGGCTCTTCGGCCGCGGGGATCACCGGTTCAGGCATCGCGCCGTGCGAATAGACCGTCGTCGAATAGGTGAAGATGTCGCTGGAAAGATTTGCGGCGATGACGATTTCCGCGCCGAGCGCGCGGGCCGCCGAGACCGGCACCGGGTTCACCAATGCGCCGTCGACCAGCCAGCGATCGCCGATCAGGACCGGAGAGAAGATGCCCGGCAGCGCGTAGGAGGCGCGCATCGCGTCGACCACGCGGCCGCGCGTCAGCCAGATCTCGTGGCCGGTGCGGACCTCGGTCGCGACGGCGGCGAACTTGACCGGGAGGTCCTCGATCTGGCTCTGGCCGCAGGCGGCCTCGAGCCGGGTCGCCAGCTTCTCGCCGCCGATCAGGCCGGAGCCGTTGAGGCGGATGTCGAGGTAGCCGAGGATGTTGCGCATCCCTTGCAGGCTGCGGCCCCATTCTTCCAGCGTATCGAGCCGGCCGGCCGCATAGAGGCCGCCGACCACCGCGCCGATCGAGGTGCCGACCACGACGTCGGGCACGATTCCGTTGGCGAGCAGGGTCCGGATAATGCCGATATGAGCGAAGCCGCGCGCCGCGCCGCCGCCAAGCGCAAGGCCGATGACCGGCCGGCGGATGCTGCCCAGGCCGACTTTCTCGGTGACCTTATCGCTGTTCGAACCCCGACCCTTCAATATGTCCAGCACCGAAACTCTCCTACGCCGGGACCCGCCATCAGACTAGGCACCGTACTCGCGCTCCGCCAGAACCGGGCCGAAGCATGGTTTATGCCGGTTTGGGAAGCGCGCGGGGCAGGAGTATGGCGAGGCGCGGCTGCCTCTCGGGTAATCACGCAGGCGTCAACCGGGTTCCAAAACCTGTCGGGCCGTATTTCTCAGGGGGACAGAGGCTTGAATTTGCCGCGTTTTCGGTGAAAAGCAGGTGGCATGACTCTCGGGGGTGACGGCATCATCGGATGGCGGCGCAGCGCATCGCTGCTGCCGGCCTTGGTCCTTGCTGCCTGCCTCTATACCCTTGGCCAAAATGCTGCGCAGGCGCAGCTTTTCTCCGATCGTCCGCCGCCGGTACCGCCGGCTTCAGTGCCCGATCCCGGCGGTGCCGTCAGCCTGGCGCCGCCCTCCGGCCCGGGTGCCGGACCACCGAGCCTGCCGCCGACCCTGTTGCAGCCGACCACGCCCAGCATGCCGCCGCCCGCGGTCACGACCGTGCCGTCCGCCCCGCCGCTCAACGCGGCCGTACCCGGACAGGGCGTGCTGTCGCTGACGGCGAAATACGGCAAGGACACCCCGCCGATCACCAGCGGTCTGGTCTGGCGCGTGTTTGCCGATCGTCCCGACGAGAATGGCACCTTCAAGCTGATCCGCGAAGACCGCAATGCCACGCCGAACATCGTGCTGCCGCCCGGCAATTACGTCGTGCACGTCGCCTTTGGCCTGGTCAGCGCGGTGCGCACCGTCAGCCTGAAGGCCGAAACCGACCGGGAATCCTTCGTGCTGCCCGCCGGCGGCTTGCGCATCGAGGGCCGCGTCGGCACCAGCCGCATTCCGCAGAACCAGATCTCGTTCGCGATCTACAAGGGCAGCCAGTTCGAATCCGGCGAGCGCGCCTCCCTGGTGCCGAACGTCGCCGCCGGTGACGTCGTGCTGCTGCCGGAGGGCACCTACTACATCATCTCGAATTACGGCGACGCCAATTCGGTGGTGCGCTCGGACATCCGCGTCCAGGCCAGCAAGCTCACCGACGTCACCATCACCCACCGCGCCGCCGTCATCACGCTCAAGCTCGTCAGCGACAGGGGCGGCGAAGCGCTCGCCAACACTGCCTGGTCGGTGCTGACCCCGGGCGGCGACGTCATCAAGGAATCGATCGGCGCCTTTCCGCGCGTCGTGCTCTCCGAAGGCGAATACCGCGCCATCGCCAAGAACGAGGGCAAGGTCTACGAGCGCGGCTTCAACGTCGTCAACGGCGTCGACGGCGAAGTGGAAGTCGTCGCGCGGTAGTGTTTGAGCGGTGATGCCGCATGCGGCCCGACGCTGATCTCCGTGTCTGGTGAACGCTTCTCATTCAGCGCACGGATCCCCCATATCGTATTACCGCCAGTCCCGTGTGCGAAAGCAGATGCTCTCCGCTGCTCCGTTTGGTGTTGCGATTTGCTTGGTGTTTCGATTTGAACAGCTCTGGCAGCGCTACCAAGCAGGACCGATCAACATCGGCATCGCCGGCTTATTCCGGCGGCGCCGCGACTTCCTCACAGCCGGTGCAAGATACCTATTTCCGATAATCAATTTTATTCGCTTTCCATCCTGCCGCGTTATATGTCGGGCATCACTCCAACGGGGGAGGCCGGAGCAGGCTCGTGCGTCTGCGAGACCGGCAAGGAGCAGGGGCCAAGCTCGTCGGCATGTTCGAAGTGATCCTCACCAGGCGTAAGCGGTTCGGCTGGCGGTGGCAGGTGTGCGACCAATCCGGCAAGAAATTTGCCGATGGCTTCGAGCGCACCCGGCCGTCCGCCAAATATCATGGCGAGCGCGCATTGTTCTTCCTGTTGTCGCAGGCCCATCTGCGCAATCGCTTGGCGACGTCCAGCGAGGACTAGTCGCGACTCGCGCGCAGTCGGGTAGGTCTCGTAGCCCGGGTGAGCGAAGCGATACCCGGGACAGCTCGTGGTCGGAATCCCGGATGTCGCTTCGCTCATCCGGGCTACAAGATATCGCGTTGCCCGTCGGGCAAAACACCCAAGCTGCCGGTCAACCCGCGTGGCTCAAAATATTCCACTTTACCGAATTTCGGAATTGCGTATATTTCGCCTCACTCCGGCCCAAGAAAGAGGGGCGTATCGCGATCGTCACGAACGCGGGCCGGACGGCGGTGGACGTGGGCCACATCGGCGCGAAGGGTTTCGCAGGGCGGGCAACCGTGAGCGAAGCCGCCGCGCACACGACCGGTGTGATCGGCGTACGGCGAAATCGTGTGGTCCTGGCGCCCGGGGTCTGTGCGCCAAGCGTTGCGGTGATGTCGCGGCCCAACCGGGGCGCGTGCATCAGCCATCCGCAAGGCGACGGGGGGCAATAGTGCATCGCTCCCCGGGGAGAGCGCGACATAAGCCGTAAAACCACTGCGCAGGGAAGGCCGGATGTTTTGGCTTCACCTGTATGCCGCTGTGCATTGTTCTTACGACAATTTCGCACAGTGGACCGCGGGTGCCAGCCGGCACCCGGTCTTCCCTGCGCCCTCTTTTCATTTGAGGGTGAGGCATCGAAGCAAAGCTCGGGCGAATGCGCCGCGAGGATGCGAAGGTGCGTCTGCGATCGAAAATGTGAATGGAAGCGTGACGCTGCCGCCCAGAGACTCCGTCATTGCGAGCGCAGCGAAGCAATCCAGTCTGCCGCCGTGGAGAGATTCTGGATTGCGTCGCTGCGCTCGCAATGACGATGCTGATGCAGCGGTGCGCCAAAGCTTCGGTCTCACGCGCCTCCTACGCAACGCCTTCGCACAACCGTCACAGTCTCTAACGCGCACTAACCAACGTCCGACTTTAAACTGTCATAATCGCCGAACGGAACCCGCGCTCGTGCGCTCTTTACACGCCGTTAAGCGCGGCTGCATTGGATGCGCCGGGAAAGTGCGTTGGGGACTGCCATGAGTGCCGTGAGGAAAGTGTCGGGAAAACCGGCCGCCGAAATGTTCGACGACATCCCGGTGCTTCAGCGCAAATGGCGTGCCGCGTTGAAGCCGGGCGAACGGCTGCCGCGCTACGAGGACGTGATGCTCGGCAGCCTGGGACGGCTCGCCGACCACATCGCGCTGCTCAAGGGCGACGGCGCGCTCGAACTGTCGCGCAGCGGACGCTACGTGCAGAAATGGCTCGGCGAAGAGCGCTGGGACATCCCGGTCGCCGCGCTCTCGCCCGATTGCGCTACCGCGCTGTCGGAAGCCGCGGCGAGCGCGCTTGCCAACGGGCGGCCACACCTGGCCAGCGCCCATTGCGTGCGCGACGGCATGGTCAGGACATTTGATGTGCTGGCGCTGCCGACGGCGTCGCGCTGGGGCGCGACGCTGGTCGGCGCCTACATCAACGAACGCGGCGCGCAATACAATCTCCTGGACGCGATCTTCGCTTCAACCGACGACGCGGTGGTCTCGCTGGCGACGCTGCGCGACGCGGGTGGCAAGCCGTTCGATCTCCAGATCGTGCACCACAACAAGAGTGCGGCGCTGCTGCTGAAGGCCGAAGGGGCGAGCCTGCTGTGGCGCCGGATCGGCGAGGGCGACACGCTGCTGGCCTCGGTTGAAGTCATGGAATTCTTGCTCAAAGCCGTCTCCGGCGGTCGCGGCGAGCAGCTCGAGATCGAGAGCGACGGACGCCATCTCCGGCTGAGCGCCACCGCGTTTGCCGACGTGGTCTCGCTGACGATCTCGGATGTCACTGTGTTGAAGCGGCGCGACGCCTCTTTCCGCCTGCTGTTCGACAACAACCCGATGCCGATGTGGGTGTTCGACGCCGCGAGCAAGCAGTTTCTCAGCGTCAACGACGCCGCGGTCCAGCATTACGGCTACAGCCGCGCCACCTTCCTACGCATGAAATTGGACGAAATCTGGCCGCAGGACGAATGGGGCAGCCACGCCGAGGCGCTCGAACGCGTCGGCGACGCCTATCACTCCTCGCGCAACTGGCGGCATCTGCGCGCCGACGGCAGCGAGATCGAGGTGCTGACCTTCGGCCGCCGCGTCGCCTTCGACGATCGCGACGGATATCTGGTCGCGGTGGTCGACATCACCGAACGGCGCAAGGCCGAGGCGCGGATCGCCCACATGGCGCACCATGACGGGCTCACCGATCTGCCGAACCGCGAATATTTCCAGGAGCGCTTGAAGCAGGCGCTCGACCAGGCCAGCGGAAAGCGGGTCGGCGTGCTCTACCTCGACCTCGACCTGTTCAAGAACGTCAACGATTCCTTCGGCCATCCGGTGGGCGACCGCCTGTTGAAGGAGGTTGCCACCCGTCTGAGCACCGCGGTCCGCGGCGCCAATCTCGCGGCCCGGCTCGGCGGTGACGAGTTCGCGGTGATCCTGGCGGCCGACGTCACGCCCAACGAGGCCAGCGCCTGCGCGGGCTTGCTGATCGACCTGCTGAAGGCGCCCTACGAGATCGACGGTCAGGAGATGGTGATCGGCGCCAGCATCGGCATCGCGCTATCGCCGGGCGACGGTACGACGTCGGAAGAGTTGATGCGCAACGCCGATATGGCGCTGTACCGGGCGAAATCCGACGGCGGCGGCGTGCATCATTTCTTCGAGCGCGAGATGGATCTGCAGGCGCAGAAGCGCCGTGACATGGAGCTCGATCTGCGCCGCGCGTTTGCCAATGGCGAGTTCGAGCTGCACTACCAGCCGCTGGTCTCGATCGCCTCCGACCGCATCTCCGGCTTCGAGTCGCTGCTGCGCTGGCATCACCCCGACAAGGGCATGATCTCGCCGGCGGAGTTCATTCCGGTCGCCGAGGACATCGGCCTGATCACCCAGCTTGGTGAGTGGGTGCTGCGCGTAGCTTGCTCCGAGGCGGTGAAATGGCCCGTCGACGTCAAGGTCGCGGTCAATCTGTCGCCGGCGCAGTTCCGAAGCCGCAATCTGGTTCAGGTCGTGATCTCGGCACTGGCGCAGTCCGGCCTGTCGCCGAAGCGGCTCGAGCTGGAGATCACTGAGTCGATCTTCCTGGCCGAGACCGACGCCAATCTCGCCATCCTGCATCAGTTGCGCGAGCTCGGCGTCAGCATCTCCATGGATGATTTCGGCACCGGCTATTCCAGCCTCAGCTATCTCCGCAGCTTCCCCTTCGACAAGATCAAGATCGACCGCTCCTTCGTCAAGGATCTGGCAGGGCGGCCCGATTGCGTCGCGATCGTTCGCGCGATCTCGGGGCTTGGCCGCAGCCTCAACATCACCACGACCGCGGAAGGCGTCGAGACCGAGGATCAGCTCGCGTGGTTGCGCGCCGAAGGCTGCAACGAAGTGCAGGGCTTCTTGTTCAGCGCGGCGCGGCCCGCGGCCGAGATCGCAAAGCTGCTCGCCGATTTCGGCCAGCGTGCTTCACGGGCGGCGTAACTCGGACGGATAACAATCATAGACCAGCGCTTTGAAGGCGGGCGTGATGCGGCTGCGTTCGTTCTGGGTCTGCTGCATCAGCAGGTAGACCATGTCGAGCTTGGGATCGACGCCGAAATAGGTGCCGCTGCCACTGTCCCATTTCAACTCGCCGAGCGAGCCCGGCGGCGGCGGTCTGGCGTTGCCGGGATCGGTCCGCACCGCGAGGCCATAGCCATAGCCGAAGCCGTCGCCCGGAAAATAGAAGTAATCGCGTCCGACGCCCGAGCCCGGCCCGACGTGATCGGTCGTCATGGCCTTGAACGCGGCGGGGCTCAGATAGCGCTTGCCGTCGAACTCGCCGCCATTGAGCAGCATCTGCGCGAAGCGCTGATAGTCGGTGATGGTCGAGAGCAGCCCGCCGCCGCCGGACTGCCATTCGGGATGGTCGAGGCGCTCGCGCTCGGCGGCGAGCAGGATGTTGTCGTTCGGCAGCGGCCGCGCCATCCGCGCGAGCTCGTCCTCGGTCGCCAGCGCGAACTTGGTGCTGCTCATAGCGAGCGGATCGAAGATGCGCTGCTTGAGGAATGCGTACAGCGTCTGGCCCGAGATGATCTCGATGACGCTGCCGAGCACGTCGGTGGAATGACCGTAGCGCCACAGGGTCCCCGGCTGCCGCGCCAGCGGCAGCTTCGCGATGCGTTGGGCGAATTCCCTGTTGTCGAATTGACCTTCGAAGATATTGGCGGCCTTGTAGGCCTGCTCGACCCATTTGCCCCCGATATAGTCGTAGCTGATGCCGGAGGTGTGCCGCAGCAGATCCTCGATGTTGACGGGACGGATCGGCGCCACGAGATCCAGATGCAACGTGCCGTCGGGATTGGTGACCTCAAGTCCCACCTTGGTATCGGCAAAGAGGGGAACGTATTTCGACACCGGGTCGGTGAGCGCGAGCTTACCCTCGTCGATCAGCATCATCGCGCCAAGGCACGTGACCGGCTTGGTCATCGAGTGGATGGCGAAGATCGTATCGGGCGTCATCGCGAGGCCCGTCCTGGTGTCGCGCACGCCGAAAGTCTTCAGATAGACCGGCTTGCCGTGCTGCTGGACCAGGACCACGGCGCCCGGCAGCCGGCCGCTCGTCACCTCGTTGTCAAAGTACGCGGTGATGCGGTCGAGCCCCTCGGACGACGGAGCGGGGATGTCGGCGGCGCGGGCCCGCGCCATCGTGCCGGCCAGCAGCGCGGCTCCGACCAGAAATTCACGACGCTTCATCCGGGCTTCCTCCCTTGCCGGGATCAAAGCCGCAAGACGTCGAAGGCGTCAACACGCCTTCGATTAAAATCGCGTCACGATTTCGGAAAGGACCGGTCGCGGACGGTCCTCGCTCGGCTTGGTCGGCTTGCCGATATGGACGAAGCCGGCGAGTTTCTCGTCCGGCTTGAGGCCGAGGCCATCCAGCACGTCGCGATCGAACGCGAACCAGCCGGTCAGCCAGCACGCGCCGTAGCCGAGCGCGGTCGCGGCCGTGACGATGTTCATGACACTGGCGCCGGCCGACAATTCCTGCTCGAAGGCCGGCACCTTCGGATGCGGCTTGGTGAAGCTGACGATGCCGATCACCAGCGGCGCATCCGTGAGGCGTTTGCGCTCGGTCTCGACGTCGGCCGCCGGCGCGCCGGGATTCTTCCGGGCAAACACCTTCGCGATCACTTCGCTGGCGCGCTGGCGCGCATCGCCCTCGAAGATGATGAAGCGCCAGGGCGCGAGCTTGCCGTGGTCGGGCACGCGCGCGCCGATGGTGAGGATGGTCTCGAGCTCGGCCGGGGAGGGGCCGGGTCCGGACATCTCGCGCGGCTTGACCGAGCGGCGGGTCTTCAGGAGTTCGATGGCGTCGGGCACTGCGGTTTCCTCTTCGGCTGGTCGTCGGGCGTGCAGTCCCCACATAGGAATGCACGCCCGCAACCGAAAGCGAGTTTAGACCGATTTCAGATGTCAGGCCGCGCCGCGGCTCCGCTTCACATCCGGCGGGGTCGCCTCGTCGACGAGGGCGGCGATGGCCTCCGCCGTCGTCGTCACCGTCTGGCCGTCGCTGCCGAGGCGGCGGATCGAGACCGACTGCGTCTCGGCCTCTTTCTTGCCGACCACGAGCAGTGCCGGAATCTTGGCCAGCGAATGCTCGCGGACCTTGTAGTTGATCTTTTCGTTGCGCAGGTCGATCTCGGCCCGAAGTCCCGCACGCCGGACCTGCTCAAGCACCTGCTTGGCGTACTCGTCGGCTTCCGACGTGATGGTGGTGACCACCACCTGCACCGGCGACAGCCAGAGCGGGAAGTTGCCGGCATAGTGCTCGATCAGGATGCCGATGAAGCGCTCCATCGAACCGCAGATCGCGCGGTGCACCATCACCGGCGGCTTCTTGCCGCTGTCGTGGTCGATGTAGAACGCGCCGAACCGTTCCGGCAGGTTGAAGTCGACTTGCGTGGTGCCGCACTGCCAGTCGCGGCCGATGGCGTCGCGCAGCACATATTCGAACTTCGGCCCATAGAAGGCGCCTTCGCCGGGATTGATCTCGGTCTTGATGTGATTGTTCTGCGACTGGATCTCGCGCAGCACCGTCGCCATCACGCGCTCGGCGTGATCCCACATCGCGTCGGTGCCGACGCGTTTCTCCGGCCGGGTCGACAGCTTCACCGTGAGATCGCCGGTGAAGCCGAAATCGGCGTAGGTCGACAGGATCAGCTCGTTGATCTTCAGGCACTCGTCGGCGAGCTGATCCTCCATGCAGAAGATGTGCGCGTCGTCCTGGGTGAAACCGCGCACGCGCATCAATCCGTGCATCGCGCCGGACGGTTCGTAGCGGTGCACCACGCCGAACTCGGCGAGCCGCAGCGGCAGGTCGCGGTAGCTCTTCAGGCCATGCTTGAAGATCTGCACGTGGCCGGGGCAGTTCATCGGCTTCAGCGCGAACCAGCGCTTGTCCTCGGCCTCCTCGCCGGCCGACTGCGCCGCGAACATGTTTTCGCGGTACCAGCCCCAATGGCCGGAGGTCTCCCACAACGACTTGTCGAGGATCTGCGGGGCGTTAACCTCGCTGTAGTCGCCGGCGAGGCGTCGCCGCATATAGGCGATCAGCTGCTGGAAGATGGTCCAGCCCTTGGCGTGCCAGAACACGACGCCCGGGCCTTCCTCCTGGAAGTGGAAGAGGTCGAGCTCGCGTCCGAGCTTACGATGGTCGCGCTTCTCCGCTTCCTCGATCTGCTTCAGATAAGCGTCGAGGTCCTCCTGCTTGGCGAATGCCGTGCCGTAGATGCGGGTCAGCATCGGGTTGTTGCTGTCGCCGCGCCAATAGGCGCCGGCCACCTTCATCAGCTTGAAGGCGTTGCCGACCTTGCCGGTCGAGGTCATGTGCGGGCCGCGGCAGAGATCGAACCAGTCGCCCTGGTAATAGATTTTGATCGGCTCGTTGCCGGGAATGGCGTCGACCAGCTCGACCTTGAACGCCTCGCCCTTGTCGCGGAACACCTGTTTGGTCTTTTCGCGATCCCAAACCTCCTTCGTAAAAGGCTTGTCGCGCGCGATGAGCTCGCGCATCTTTTTCTCGATCGCGGCAAAGTCTTCCGGCGTGAACGGCTCGTTGCGGAAGAAATCGTAATAAAAGCCGTTCTCGATCACGGGGCCGATGGTGACCTGCGTGCCCGGCCACAGCGTCTGCACGGCTTCGGCAAGCACGTGGGCGCAGTCATGGCGGATCAGCTCGAGCGCGCGCGGATCGTCGCGGTTGATCAGCTCGATCCTGGCATCGGCTTCGATGGGATCGTCGAGGTCGGAGATCACGCCGTCGAGCGCCATCGCGACCGTGCGCTTGGCCAGCGACGGCGAAATGCCCTTGGCGAGTTCAAGGCCGGTGATGCTCTTGGCGTATTCGCGCCGGGCGCCGTCGGGGAAGGTGAGGGTGATTTTTTCCGGCGGGGTCACGGGTCTCAAATTGCTGAGGCTGTACTGAAAGCCGGATTCGGATTTGGGCTGCTCGGACTTGGATTGGTCCTTGGATTGGTCCGTGGGCTGGTCGGTCATGGCATGTCTCCTGAGGCTCACTCCTGCGAACGAGCGCAGGTAAGCGGGATCGAGCGATATATCAGGCGATTCGGCCTGCGCAATCCGGCATTTCCAAGAAAACGGCGCGCAAAAGCGGGGGCGCTGCACGAACTATTCCGGGCAATGCCCTTTAACTGGTCGCAAGGCGGTTCTACATGCGTTTGCATGGAAAATGCACGCGCCGGCCGTTTCGCGCCAACCGCCCTGATGCTCGGCAATCTCGTCACCGGCTGCTCGGTCTTGGCACCGGCCGGCATGCTGCCGGAATTGGCGACGGGGCTCGACGTCAGCATCCATGCGGCCGCGCTCCTGATCACCTTCGGGGCTGTCATCCTGTGCATCGGCTCGCCGCTGACGGCCTGGCTCACCAGCCGGATCGAGCGCCGGGCGCTGCTCACCACGACGCTGGCGGTGCTCGCCTTTGGCAACCTCGCTTCGGCCTTTGCGCCCGACTATGCAAGCCTCCTCGTCATCCGCCTGGTGATGCTCGCGGTCGGCGCGCTTTACACGCCGCAGGCCGCCGGCACGGCGGCGCTGATCGTGCCGGTGGAGCGTCGCGGCAGCACGATTGCCTACATCTTTCTCGGCTGGTCGCTCGCTGCCGCCGTCGGCCTGCCGCTGATCACCTTCATCGCCAGCCGCTATGGCTGGCGCGCGGCCTATGGCGGGATCGGCGCGCTCGGTTGCGTCAGCCTGCTGCTGTTGCTGATGCGGCTGCCGGCGGGCTTGAAGGGGTCGTCGGTGGATTTGAAGACCTGGAGCGCGGTCGGTCGCAACAGAACCATCCTGCTGCTGCTTGCGATCACGATGTTGCAGATGTCCGGGCAGTTCGTGGTGTTCACCTTCATGGGGCCGCTGCTCAACAAGCTGACCGGCGCAGGGCCCGATGCGATCGGCCTGGTGTTCGCTCTCTATGGCGTCTGTGGCTTCCTCGGCGTTGTCATCGCGACCCGCATCGTCGACACATCAGGACCCTATCGCACCTCGCTGTTGTTCACCTGCCTGCTGCTTGCGGGGATCACGGGCTGGGCGCTCGGTGCCGGTACGCTCGCGTTGATGGCGGGTGCGGTCGCGATCTGGGGCCTCGGCTTTGCCTCGACCAATTCGATGCAGCAGGTGCGGCTGGTCTCGGCCGCACCATCGCTGGCATCGGCGACTGTCGCACTCAACACCTCCGTCCTCTATATCGGCCAGGCGATCGGCTCTGCCGTCGGTGGACTGTTGTTCGCCCGCGGGCTCCTGCATACGCTCGGCTTCGTCGCGGTCGGTTTCGTCGTGGTCGCGCTGATCCTGGTGGTCCTGACCCGGCCCCGGCCGGCAGCTGCCGCCCCGGCCTGAACGGAAGCGTGTCCGTGTGCGCAAGGTGCTTGGCAAACCGCGCGCGGGAGCGCTAGAAGGCGAGGCATGGGGACCAAAGAGGGTTGACTGAAATGAGGATGATTCTGGCGGTTGTCGCGGTGCTCTATTCAGCCTCCGCTTTCGCGCAAGCCGACAAGCCACCGCCGATGGTCGGGGACAAGCCGTTGGTGCAAGTCAAGCCCAAGGGCACCAAGGCGGGGACCAAGGAGGCGGCGGCCAAGCCGGCCGCCGCGCCGAAGGGCAAGCCACAATCGATCGCGGCGCGGCTCCAGGCTTGCCTCGACCTCGATGACGGCACCAAGGACCGGCTCAATTGCTACGACGCCGTGATCCCCCCGGCGCCAAAGCCGAAGCCGGCGAAGGCCAAGGGCTACGCCGATTGCCGTTTCTTCAAGGAAGAGGACGAGCGGCTGGCCTGCTTCAATGGGTTTGCCGAGAGCATTCCGAAGCTGCCAAAGAGCTGAGCGACAGACGTAGGCTTAGCGAGTCACGTCCAATCAGCGACTCGATGCGGATGACGCCGTAGCTGCGACGCGCGTCAGCGCCAGTGCCGGCGTCGCTGACATCTTCACCAGCACGTCCTTGAGCGGATATTGCGTCCAGGCGCGATTGACATAGTCACGATGGGTGATGCCGTCCCCGGTTTCGACGAACACCACGCTGCCCGGACGCAAGGGGCCGTCCATATCTTCGGAGACGGTGATGCCCTTCTGCCGCAGCGTGCTCATCAGTTCGCGGTCGCGCCGCGCGGTGTAGCGGGTGTAGGAGCTGACGAAGAAGCCGGAGCGGTGGCTCTCGATCCATGAGGCGAACTTGTCCATCTCGCCATAGACGGCGTCGAGCAACACGACGCCGCGGACGCGGTCGCTGATGCCACCAACCTCGAGACTCCAGGCCGTCGGCAGGAAGCCGCCGCTGTAGCCGACGATCACGATCGGCATGTTGGCGAAGGCGCGGGCGCTGTTGGGATCGCCGGTGAGGCGGGCGAGATGGTTTGCCGACTCGTCGATGAAGCGCTTGAGGCCGCCGGCCTGCCAGAATTTTCCTGCGCTGGAATCGGCGGCGTCGACCGCCATCTGCGGTGCGAGCAGGATGGCATTGGCGCCGGAATCGGTGATCTGTTGCGGCACCAGCTGGCGGTCGCGCACGTCGCGCTCCAGCGTCGCGCCATTGCCGTGGAAGAACACCACGATCACGCCTGGCTTCCGCACGTCGAAATGTTCGGGCACGTGCATCAAGACGCGGTTGTCGTTGTAAGTCTCGTCCTGCCAGAACACGCGCCCGGAATAGCTGCGGTGGCCGCGGCGGTCGCCCTTGGAGATGTTGAGGAACGGCGCGTCGGAGGCAGGGTTGTTGCCGAAATAGGGGAAAGCTGACGATTTCATGCTGACGAGCGTCGTCAGGTCCTCGCGTGGCGGACGCTGGTAGGGGGCCTGCGGCGCGAGCGAAGCAACCTTGTAGGGCGCCTGCTCCGGCTGCTGCTGCACGGCGCGCTTGGGTGAGAAGTCGGACATCTGCCGTTGCAGAAAACCCTCGCTCGCGGATGGGAAGCGTTCCCTGAACTGGGGGGCCGGGAAGCGATCCTCGAACGTGTCGCTGCTTGCTAGCTGGTTTGTCTTCGCGACGACCTGGACGTTGGCTGGGACGTTGCCTTGGACATCGGCCTGCGAGTTCGCCGCGAGCGCTGCCGGATTGGGCGCCTTGCCGCATTGAACCAGCGTCAGCGACAACGGCACCAAGGCTGAGATCAGAGCGGTCCGAAGCGCACGACCGCGTGCGCCGGACGTGGTCCGGTCGGCGCGGATGTCAGCTCTCGGTTTCGGAACGGCCCCGACCATTCACCCATGACCCCAAGTCATGACCACAAGTCCATCGGCAATCATTAAGGCGATTGAGCCGATGGGCGTTTAGGCGACGTTAAGTGTCCGGAGAAACTTCCCCACATCCGGAACGCTCAAAGGGACCACGCAATCGTGTCGTGATTGTGGGGGAGGGAAGCGGGATGTCCCGGTGTTTACGAAGCTTTATTGTCCGGATCGTGCATTAATGGTGCTGCAGTACCGATTTGGCCTCGCCTCATTTAACCCTTGTTAACCCTGCTTGAATTGACTGGACCGAACTGCACGATGCTTCCCACGAGGCGCAACGCCTGAGGTTGAGGACGGCGATGACGGCATCAGATGCGGGTACTGCACCCTGGACCGGCCGGCTGACCGGACGCGGGTCGGGGGTCTCCGTTCTGGTCGCAACCGCCATCGTCGTGGCCGACATGATCGGGGTCGGCGTCTTCACCAGCCTCGGCTTCCAGGTCAAGGACATCCCCTCAGGCTTCTCGATCCTCTTGCTGTGGACCGTCGGCGGCATCGTCGCGCTATGCGGGGTATTCTCCTACAGCGAGCTCGGCGCCATGTTTCCGCGCTCGAGCGGCGAGTACAATTTCCTCGGCCGCGCCTATCATCCCGCCTTCGGCTTTCTCGCCGGCTGGGTGTCGGCGACCGTTGGCTTTGCAGCACCCGTCGCGCTCGCCGCGATGGCCTTCGGCGAATACGCCAAATCGGTCGTGCCCGGTGTGCCGCCGATCCCGCTTGCCATCGCCGTGGTGTGGCTGGTCTCGCTCGTGCAACTGACCGGGGTCAGGCACTCCTCGACCTTCCAGTTGATCTCGACCATCCTGAAGGTCGTGCTGATCGTTGCCTTCCTGGTTGCAGGATTCATTGTCGGCGTGCCGCAGCCGATCGCCTTCACGCCGCAGGCGGGCGATCTCGCGCATATCGTCAGCGCGCCCTTCGCGATCGGGCTCGTCTTCGTGATGTATTCTTTCTCGGGCTGGAATGCCGCAACCTACATCATCGGCGAGATGAACATGCCGCAGCGGGACCTGCCGCGTGCGCTGCTCGCGGGCACGCTGATCGTGCTCGTGCTGTACGTCGCGCTGAATGCGGTGTTTCTCCATTCGACGCCGGTCGGTGCGCTCGCGGGTCAGCTCGACGTCGCCAGCATCGCCGGCAGCGCGATTTTCGGCAATCTCGGCGGCCGGATCGTCGGCGCGATGATCTGTTTCGGCCTGATCTCCTCGATCAGCGCGATGATGTGGATCGGCCCGCGCGTGATGATGACGATGGGGGAGGATATTCCGGCGCTGCGCGTGTTTTCGCAGAGGTCGGTGCGCGGCGCGCCGGCCTATGCCATCCTGTTTCAGCTCGCCGTCGCCAATCTGCTGCTGTTCACGCGCAGCTTCGAGGCCGTGCTCGACTTCATCCAGTTCGCGCTGCTGTTCTGCTCGTTCTTCACGGTCGCCGGCGTCATCAAGCTGCGCATCACGGATCCCGATTTGCCGCGGCCCTATCGCGCCTGGGGATACCCGTTCACGCCGCTCGTTTTCCTGCTCGTGACCGGGTTCATGATGTACTATTTGTTGACCGAGCGGCTCGTGCAATCGCTGTCGGGGATGCTCGTCATGCTCTCGGGCCTGTTGATTTATGCTGTTTTCCGCAGGCGGCCGGTCGCCGCTGGCACGTCACACAATCGCGAATAGACATGTTTCGACCCATGAGAATTGCGGCCGTGGCTCTCGCCTTGCTGGCTGCGGCCGTCCCGTCCGCACGTGCTGCCGAGGCAACCTTCGACGACACCGCGCGCTTCCTCGCGGGCATGCAGCCTTCGGCGGATTCGCCGCTGGTGCCGCTCACAAAGGACCCGGGCTGGCAGCGCCACGCGAGATTCTTCGACGGCGCCTTCGCCCAGCTTGAGGAGCGCCAGCTCTCGAAGATCCGCAACTGGGCCGACGTCAATCTGGCGGCGCCCAGACCGACCATGTTTTATTTGTTCAGCGGCCCCGACTTCCTCTACGCCAACGCCTTCTATTCGAAGGCCAGCACTTACGTGCTCGGCGCGCTGGAGCCGGTCGGTGCGGTGGCTGACCTGACGCGATTGCCACGCGGTTCGGTCGGCGCCGCGCTCTACAATGTCGAGCGCTCGCTCGGCTCGATCCTGAGTTTTTCCTTCTTCATCACCAAGCAAATGAAGGTCGACCTGCACACCAACCAGGTCAACGGCACCTTGCCGATCCTCTACGTCTTCCTCGTCCGCTCCGGCAAGACCATCCGCAATGTCGAAATGGTTGCACTCGACGACAAGGGCGGGATGCATGTCGGCAACGACAACCCCGGACCGAACGCGACGCGCGGCGCCCGCATCACCTTTGCAGGCCCCGACGGCGAGGCGCGCACGCTGTATTATTTCTCGACCGATCTCTCCAATTCAGGTGCACGCGCAGCCGGCTTCCTGAAGTTCTGCGAGACGCTCGGCCCCGGCAACAGCCTGATCAAGAGCGCGTCTTATCTGCTGCACTCCGGCAATTTCACCGTCGCGCGCGACTGGTTGCTCGCCAACAGCGCGACCATCGTCCAGGACGATTCCGGCATTCCGCTTTCGAGCTACAATTCGCGGCAATGGCGCTTCTTCCCGTTCGGCCGCTATCTCGGACCCATCAGCGAATTTCCCGGCCGCTACCAGGAACGCTACGCCGCGCTGTTCACGCGCGCCCAGCCGATCGATTTCGGCGTCGGCTACCGCTGGCGGATGCACGAATCGAACTTGCTGCTGGCGGTGAAGGTGCCGGCAAGCGAGACAGCGCCCGGCGCGGAGACCACCTCGTCCGCCGAGCCCTCGCCGAAACCACCGCGTCCGAAGCGGCCACGTCCGCCCGAGCCGGTCCCGCCGCCACCCGGGCGCTTTTTCTGGTCCCGCTAAACCTGGTGCTCGGCCGGCGTTACGCCGCCGGGCTCTGGGCGACCACAACCAGGACCTCCGCCTTCTGTCGGCCGAGGCTCCTGACCTCGTGCGGTGTCTCGCCTGAAAAATATAGGCAATCGCCCTTGCCGAGGACGAGTTCTTCGCCGTCGAGCTTGATCGCGATCTTGCCGTTGATGACAAACAGCAACTCCTCGCCCGCATGCGAGGCGCGCGTCGCCGATTTGTGCGGCGGGCTCAGGAGGAACGGCTCCATCATCTTGCGGGTGCGGCCGGTTGCCAGTGGCACTACGCCAAAGGTGTCCTGAAACAGCGGCACGCTGCCGCCTTCACGGCGGAACAGCGTGTAGCGCGGCGCGGGCTCGGCGTTCGGGTCGAAGAAGGTCGCGACGTTGACCTCGAGCGCGGCTGCCATCCGTAGCAGGGCGGCGAGCGAAGGGATCTTCAGGTTGCGCTCGACCAGCGAGATATAGCCGCGCGTGAGATCACTCTGTTTGGCAAGCTGGTCCAGTGTCAGGCCCTTGGCGATGCGCGCCTGGCGAATGTTGGCCCCGACGGCTGCCGCTTTGCTGACGTCAAGCACGCATGAGTCTCCCGAATTGCTGACGTCTCTTTTGCAACAGATGCCGCTCGACTGCCAGTCCGGCGGGTGCGCGCTGTCCCTTCCGTGTACGCGCCGGCTGTATTCCAAAGGAAAACATATGTGCAGAAATTTAGAGCAAGGTCGCAGATATTGTAAGCAAAGACTCTGGTTTATCGCCTAAATCAGCTCAATTAAAGGGCAATAAGCGTGCTTTGCCGCTCCGGACGGCATTTGCCGCGTTCCGCACCGTTGATTTCCAACAGTAAACATGATCGAATTTTACCGTCCGGGCTGCCGATGGGCTCCGCGGACAGAACCAACTGCTTTCCCTGGCGCCGGTACTTTTTGGAGACATCGATGACCGTAGCAGACGACGTAACCCTGAACGTAGCCCCGGACGAGGCGGCGAGCTTGCGGCGGATCGTGTGGTCGAGCGTGATCGGCACCGCGGTCGAATGGTACGACTTCCTCATCTACGGCACGGCGACCGCGCTGGTCTTCAACAAGGTCTTCTTCGCTGCCGGCAACCCCGCGCTCGCCACGATCGCGGCCTTCGGCACTTATGCGGTCGGCTTTCTGGCGCGACCGCTTGGCGCCGCGATCTTCGGTCACTACGGCGACAGGGTGGGCCGCAAGGCGATGCTCGCGATCACGATCATGGTGATGGGCATCGGCACCTTTCTGATCGGCTTGCTTCCGACCTATCAGCAGATCGGGATCGCCGCGCCGCTGCTCTTGATCGGCCTGCGATTCCTCCAGGGCATTGGCCTCGGCGGCGAATGGGGTGGTGCGGTGCTGATGGTGGTGGAGAATTGTCCGACGCACCGCCGCGGCCTGCTCGGCAGCATGGTGCAGGTCGGCAATCCCATCGGCAATCTCGCCGCGATCGGCATGTTTGCGCTGGTGGCGAGCCTGCCAGAAAGTGAGTTCATGTCCTATGGCTGGCGCATTCCGTTCCTGATCTCGATCTTGCTGGTCGGCGTCGGTCTCTACATCCGCCTCAACATGGAAGAGACCGTGGCCTTCCGCCAGGTCCAGGCCAAAAAGGAGGTCGCAAGTCTGCCGCTGGTCGAGATCTTCAGGCATCACCGCCGTCCTTTCTTTACCGCGGTCGGACTGAAGATCTCGGAGATCGCCTATGCCAGCATCGGCGGCGTGTTCGTGATGTCCTACGCCACCGCGAATCTTGGCTTATCGCGTACGGTGGTGTTGAACGGCGCCTTCGCGGCATCGCTGGTCGCGCTGCTCGCCATTCCGCTGTTCGGTTGGCTGTCCGACATCGTCGGGCGCAAAAAGATGTTCTATGCAAGCTGTCTGTTTTCGGCGCTGTTTGCCTTTCCGCTGTTCTGGCTGCTCAACACCCGCGATCCCACCATCGTCATCTGGACCATCGTGGTGGCGATTACTTTCGGGCAGATGGTGATGTTCGGCATCGGCGCGCCCTGGTACTCCGAGCTGTTTTCCGCGCGGCTGCGCTATAGCGGCGCCTCGCTCGGGTTCCAGGTCGGGGCCGCCATCAGTGGCGGATTGACGCCGCTGATTGCGGCGGCTCTGATGGGCTGGAGTGGCGGCGCCACCTGGCCGGTTTCGCTGCTGCTGATTGGCTGCGCCGCCATCACGGCGACCGCGACCACGTTCGCGCCGGAAATGGCGAACAAGGAACTGACCTGATCCCGCGGCGCGCCGCTGCCGGCGGCGCGCCATTGCTTCTCACAAGGATTTTGTCATGCTCGATGAGATAGGCGCCGGCTCGGCCGATAGCACAGCACGCCTCGGCTGGACTGGCTTGGTCCGCTTCCTCCATCTCGCTCCACGCGCGTTCCTGCCAATGCGCGCGATGGAGCACCTCGTTCTCGTCGCCGGCCAAGGGATAGAAGGCGACCGCTACATGATCGGGCGCGAGGAAGGATTTTATTCGCACAAGCCCGAAGAGGGCCGGCAGGTCACCTTGTTCGAGCTCGAAACCTTGGTTGCGCTCAAGCGCGACGCGGGAATCGAACTCAGTCCCGAGGAGCATCGCCGCAACGTGACGGTCGAGGGCGTGCCGTTGAACCATCTGGTCGGCCGCCGCTTCTGGTTAGGTGAGACCTTGCTGGAAGCAACCCGATTATCGATCCCATGCCGGCATATCGAGGAGATCACCGGCAAGGCGATCTTCAATCCGCTCATCAACCGCTCGGGCCTCAACTGCAGGATATTGCAAGGCGGCATCGTCAGGGTCGGCGACACCGTGCGGAACATGGCATGAGCGCACGGCCGATAACGACGATCAAGACGGTTGTCGCCGGCATCGAAGAGGCCGGTGCGGGGATCAAGGTGTTCACGTTGGCCGATCCCGACCGTTGGGACCTGCCGCCGTTCAAGCCCGGCGCCCACATCGACCTGCATCTGCCGAACGGTCTCGTGCGGACCTATTCGCTGTGCAACGAGCCCGCCGACAACTCGCGTTACGTCATCGCGGTCAAACGCGAGGCCGATGGGCGCGGCGGTTCGCGCGCGCTTCACGACGAGGTTGGCATAGGCGACGTCATCGGCGTGTCACTGCCGCGCGGCGGGCTGGAGCCGGGTGCGGACATTGCGCATCATGTGTTCGTCGCCGGTGGCATCGGTGTAACGCCGTTCTTGTCGATGGCCCGTCACCTCCTGCAGATTGGCAATACAGGCTTTGTGCTGCACCTCATCGTGCGCGAGGAGGTGCCGCTTGCCGCACACCTCGCGCCGCTGATCGATGCGGGGCGTGTCGTCGTGCACCGCACGTCCTGCGCCGGGCGTCCGAATCTCGCTTCGCTGGTCGGCGAAGTTGGGGGGCAGACGATGGTCGCCTGCTGCGGGCCGGAAGGCATGACCGACGAGTTCGAGCGCCTGACCGCAGCCTGGCCCGCAGCCAATGTTCACATCGAGCGTTTCGTCGCGCCGCCACCGGTGATCGACCCTGACGCAAAGCCCTTCACGCTGTTGCTGGCGCGTACGGGGACCGAAATCCCGGTTCGCGCCGGCCAGACCATGCTGGCGGCCTTGCAGGAAGGAGGAATCGATATATCGACGTCCTGCTGCGGCGGTATCTGTGGCGCCTGTAGGGTCGGCTGGATCGAGGGCAAGCCCGTGCACCGCGACCGCGTCCTGTCGCCGTATGAGCGCGAACGCTTTCTCATGATCTGCGTCGCCGGATCGGATGCCGACCGGCTGGTGCTGGACCTCTAAAGTCTAGCTCTACCAGTGCACGCTCTGGCTCGGCACGATGAACGCCGTCGTACTGGGCGGCGTGGCAGTGCTCGTGGCCAGATACCAGCCGGAGCCGACCGCGAGCATCAAGAGGACGATGATGGCGAGCATGTCGAGGGTTCTGGGATCGTGGCCTCGCGAACCAATCCGCGAATCCGGTCCAGACCTGAAGTGAAAATGAGGGCTGATTTTCCAGCGCATTGTTTTTCCTCCCGCGGGAGCGTCACATCAACGCGAGGGGAGAATTTCGGTTCCACTCAAGGTAGCGACGCGTGAGGCGCCGCGCCGTGCTTAGGATGCATTGACACCGCGCCAGCGGCCGTAGCGCCAGGGCGAGTACCAGCGCGCGCCCTGTGGCGCGGTGAGGGGCACGTTGTCGATGCCCGAGGTGCCGAAGGGGTTGCAACGGAGCAGGCGCGCCAGCGTCATCCAGCCGCCGGCCCACAGCCCGAACCTTTCGATCGCCTCGTCGCCATAGGCGGAGCAGGTCGGCAGGTGCCGGCAGTTGTAGCCAACCAAGGGCGAGAGCGTGTGGCGGTAGATCCAGATCAGCGCGCGGCCGAATCTGCGCGGAAGCCGGAGCGCGCCCGCGACGGAATTGGAACAGTGCTCGCAGGCTGATTGCTTCATGGGCGCTTTGCTGAGATCGTAGGCGAGGTTTTGCGTGGTTCCGATGCAGGGAACTGTAAGCTGTTGTTTGCACGCCATATTTTGCGTGCTTTTTGGGAGCAGTGCAGCAAGTACCTATGGACGATCTGTATTCCCCCGGATACCATTTTTGTGACGCCCATGTGAGACTCATGGAACGTCAGAACGGGGCTTGCCTGAATCGGCTTTGGCTTATTGCTTTGGGCTTGGGGAAGGGACCAGTTTGAAACTTCTGAAGTCGCTCAAACTTCGCGGCTGGTTGCTGGTAGGAACCGCTGCTTGTGGAGTCGTGCTGGCTGGCGCCGTCGCGACGCTCGGGTCGTCGGCCCGGGCCGGTGCTGCCCTCGAAGAGCGCAAGCTGCCGATGAAGTTCAATTGGGTCGCCTGCGAGCCGAATTGCCGCGGGTGGGTCAGTGCGGTCGGCATCATCACCGCCGATACGCCCAAGGACTTCGAAGAGTTTTCCCGCGGGCGCCAGCTCGGCGGCGCCACCGTGGTGCTCGATTCCAGTGGCGGTTCCGTCAACGACGCGATCACGCTCGGCCGGCGCTTTCGCAATCTCGGACTTTTGACCACGGTCGGTATCAGCGTTCAGACCCGCGGCGGGCAGACGGTTCGGCCGGCGGTCGCGCCCGAGGCCTATTGCGAATCCATGTGCGTGTTCCTGCTGCTGGCGGGCAAGAAGCGCTACGTGCCGGAAGCGGCCCATGTGCGGGTCCATCAGATTTGGATGGGTGATCGCGCCGACGATGCCAAGGCCGCGAGCTACAGCGCGCAGGACCTGATGATCGTGGAGCGCGATATCGGCCGGCTCGCCAAATACACGTTCGACATGGGCGGTGCCGGCGACCTGCTGTCGCTCGCGCTCAGCGTCCCGCCGTGGGAAGATTTGCACGAGCTCGATGCGGGCGAGCTCAAGCTTACCAATCTCGTGACGACGGATCTCGTGGCCGACGTGTTGCCGCATGTCGATATCTCCGCGCCGGCAATGGCGGAGCTTGCACCGAAGACCCAGGCGAGGTTCGGTGCGGAACCGGAGCAGCCTGCCAAGTCGACCAAGACGGCGGAAGCCCTGGTGCCGACGGGCCGCGTGGCCACGCCGGTCGCGGCATCGCAGAAGTAGCCTCGGAATCTCTGATCTATATCCGGGCCCAGCGACGAGCCCGGGATCAACCTCCGCCGGAATCAGCCTTGCGCCGCAGCCGGCTGCTTCGCCTTCGCCTCGATCTGGCCGATGGCATCGACCACGGCATCGAAGGTCAGGAGCGTCGAGGCGTGGCGCGCCTTGTAGTCGCGGACCGGCTCGAGGAACTTGATCTCTTCCCATTTGCCTTCAGGAGGCGCGCCGTTCTCCTTCAGCATCTTGCGAACAGTTTCGCGTAACTCACGGAGTTCGCTCGCAGTCGATCCGACGATCTGACTTGCCATGATGGATGAAGAAGCCTGTCCCAGCGCGCAGGCCTTCACGTCATGGGCGAAGTCGGTGACCTTGTCGCCCTCCATCTTGAGGTCGACCTTGACGGTCGAGCCGCACAGCTTGGAATGGGCGGTGGCGGTGGCATCGGGATCCGGCAACCGCCCGAGCCGCGGAATATTCCCGGCCAGTTCGATGATCCGCTTGTTATAAATGTCGTTCAGCATGTGATGGAGTCCAGCAGGATCGGCCTTGGCGTGCGCCGTCCACGGCCTTATATAGGGTCGGAACTGGCGGAAAAACAGTCCAGCGCTGCAGCAGTGGTGTGATGCAGAACCCTGCTGCCGGCGTTACAGCTTGCAGATTTTTTCGCCGAAGCTGTTCTCTCAGGCGTCCGGCGGTTCGCCGCCCCGTCTGCCGGTGACACTCCGGCCGCAAGGCCGTCGAACGGAGTCGACATGGACGCTACCATCAAATCCATCCGCCCCAACAAGCCCTCCGACCGGCAGCCCGAGAGCCGTCCGGCGGAGCTTGATCCTTCCGAATTCCTCGCCGCCGCCGTCCGGGCCGACCAGCCGCGCCCCGCGCGCGCCGAGGCCGAGCAGGCAGTGAAGACGCTGCTCGCCTATATCGGCGAGAACACCAACCGCGAGGGCCTGCTCGACACGCCGCGCCGCGTGGTCGAGGCTTTCGACGAACTCTATCAGGGCTATCACCAGTGCCCGGCCGAGGTGCTCGATCGCACCTTCGGCGAGACCGCCGGCTATGATGATTTCGTGCTTGTGCGCGACATCGAGTTCACCTCGCAATGCGAGCATCACATGATGCCGTTCTACGGCAAGGCGCACATCGCCTACACGCCGGTGGAACGCGTGGTCGGGCTGTCGAAGCTTGCGCGCCTCACCGACATCTTCGCCCGCAGGCTCCAGACCCAGGAGCACATGACCGCGCAGATCGCGGCGGCGATCGACGAGATCCTCAAGCCGCGCGGCGTCGCCGTGCTGATCGAGGCCGAGCATACCTGCATGTCGGTGCGCGGCGTCGCCAAGCATGGCGCTTCCACCTTCACCAGCCGCTTCACCGGCATGTTCCGCGACAATCCGGCGGAGCAGGCTCGTTTTCTGTCCCTGGTGCGAGGTCTGCAGCGCTGACCTCGCGAACAGACCGGCGAGGGCGTTGTGTCCGCTCACTCCCATGAAACCGAGGAAGGTCTCGCCTTCCTTCCCAGATTCGATGCGGCCGGGCTCGTGACGGTCGTCGCGACTGACGTCGCCACCGGTGACGTGCTGATGGTCGCGCACATGAATGACGAGGCGCTGCGCAAGACCATCGCGACCGGCGAGGCCTGGTACTTCAGCCGCTCGCGCAATGCTTTGTGGCGAAAAGGTGAGACCTCAGGTCAGACCCAGCGCGTGGTCGAGATCCGCACCGATTGCGATCAGGATGCGGTCTGGCTCCGTGTCGAGCAGATCGGCGCGGCGTGTCACACCGGCCGCCGGTCCTGCTTCTACCGCAAGGTCGAGGCCGAAGACGGCGGCGCCAGGCTCGTCTTCGTCGATGCGGACAGGCTGTTCGATCCGGACGCGGTGTACAAGAAGTAGTCCTGCCGTCATTGACGGTAGGGCTGACGGCCGAATTAACCCCGCATTAACCATACCTGTCCCACGGTGAGACGACAGGGCGCCGAATTGCCGGCGCCACTCAACGCCGTGCGGTGCGGGCACTTCATTATGTCGGTCGACAACTCCAGTGCCTCTCAGACGGCGGTTCTCGATCCGTCGCGGGCACGCGTCGCCGGTGCGATCAATCAGGTCTCCAACCGGACCGGCATCAGCTTCCAGTACATGCTGACCACCGCCAAGATGGAATCGGATTTCGATCCCACGGCGGGGGCGACTACGTCATCCGCGCACGGGCTCTACCAGTTCATCGACCAGACCTGGCTCGGCACGGTGAAGGAAGCCGGCACCCAGCTCGGCTATGGCAATTATTCCGACGCCATCACCAGGACGTCGTCGGGCACCTACACCGTCGATGATCCCGCGATGAAGCGGTCGATTATGAAACTGCGCGACGATCCGGAGGCCGCCTCCAGCATGGCTGCGGCGCTGACGCAGTCGAACAGCTTCAAGCTCACCGGCCTGCTCGGCCGCAGGCCGTCCGACAGCGAACTCTACATGGCGCATTTCATGGGCGTCGGCGGCGCCGCGAAACTGATCGCCAATGCCGAGGACAATCCGCAAGCGGTCGGCGCGCGTTTGTTTCCCAACGCGGCGTCCGCCAATCGCTCGATCTTCTACGCCAAGGACGGCCGCGCGCGCAGCGTTTCCGAGGTCTATTCGGTGCTGGATGCACGCTACGCCGGCGCGGCAAATTCGAAAACCACCCGCAGCGCGATGGCGATGTATGGCGGCACGCCGTCGACCACGCAGGTCGCGAGCGCCAACGGCGTACAGCCTGCCGCGCCGCTGATCGACAATGCCGCGTATCTCCAGTCCTTTCCGAACACACGCGCGGTGACGCCGGTCAGCGCGACGGCGCCGACGACGGTCGCGGACAATGCACCGAGCACGCCGGTGTTTCGCTCGATCTATCAGCCCGGCGACACCACCCAGCCGGTCTCGACGACCGTGCAGAAATTGTGGGGCAACAATGCCTCGCTCACTTCGGTCGCACCCGCGACCTCGGCCGCGTCGGCAACGCCCGACGTCCGGCCGCCGCAGCCTCTTGATCTCTTCAGCGATCGCAGCGGTACGTTCTCAAGCTAATTCGCGCGCCCGTGTCTCGGATACGTCGCAGCGTGAACGCTGCGCGCAGGTCCCGGCGCGTGAACGGGCCGCCTTTGTTCCCTTAACAAAACGTCAATAAAACCAGCCAGTTATGGTGAACGCTTTGTTAAGCGTCGTGGTTTATTTTGTGTTGCAGGTGACAAGCCGTCACCGCTTCGTCTTCGTTGCGTAAGCCGGAAGCACCATGATTGTTCGGCAGTTCATCAATTGGATCAGGACGGCGCCCGCTGGCGAGCGGGCCGAGGCAACGCGGGCGCTGGCCCGGGCCTGGCTGATCTCAGACCTTTCCCATGATGACCGTGTTGCCGCTGAAGGCGCGCTTCTGATGCTGCTCGACGATCCCTCGCCGCTGGTGCGGCAGGCGATGGCCGAGGCGTTTGCGCGCAGTACCGAGGCGCCCGCGTCGATCGTGCGGGCGCTGTCGGGGGACCAGCCGACCGTCGCGTTGCCCGTGCTCGAACATTCTCCGCTGCTGATCGACGCCGATCTCGTCGACATCGTCGCGACCGGCAACGACGAGGTGCAGTGCGCGGTCGCGCGCCGCATCGCGCTGCCGGTATCGGTCTGCGCCGCCATTGCTGAAGTCGGCTGCGCGGCGGCAGCGCTCGAGCTGATCGAAAATCCTCATGCCGAGCTTGCGCCGTTCTCCTGGGATCGCATCGTCGAGCGTCACGGCCATCTCGCCGCGATCCGCGAGGCGATGCTGGTGCTGGAGGATCTGCCGTCCGCAACGCGCGCCGCGCTGGTGGCAAAACTCTCGGAGACGCTGGCTCAATTCGTCGTGGCCCGGAACTGGCTGAGTGCCGACCGCGCCGAGCGGATCGCGACCGAGGCCCGCGATCGCTCCACCATGAACATCGCGGCGCGCTCGCGCGGCGAAGACATGGAAGGGCTTGTTCGGCACCTGCGCATCACCGGCCAGCTCACCGCGGGTCTCATTCTGCGCGCGCTGCTGTCGAGCAATCTGGATCTCTTCGATGCGGCGCTGGCTGAGCTCGCCGAGCTGCCGCTGGCGCGCGTGTCCGCGCTGCTGCACGATCGCGGCGGCAATAGCCTGCACGCGCTGCTCCGCCGCGCCGGGCTTCCCGAGGCGACGTTTGCGGCCTTCCAGGTCGCCCTCGATGCCTCCCACGAGCAGGGCTTCGTCGACAGCCACGACAATGCGGCGCGGCTGCGCCGCCGCATGGTCGAGCGCGTGCTCACCCATTGCGAGACCGACCGCGGCGCGACCGAGCCGCTGATGGTCCTGCTGCGCCGCTTCGCCACCGAATCCGCACGCGAAGAGGCAAGGCTGTTCTGCGACGAGCTGGTCGCGGAGGAGATGGTTGATCCGGTGTATGGCGAGCTGATTGCAGCGTAACGAGACGACGTAGGGTGGGCAAAGGCGCATTGCGCCGTGCCCACCGTCTCTCCGCACAATTCATGGCGACTGGTGGGCACGCTTCGCTTTGCCCACCCTACCACACCTCGCGAACGGCGAAGCTACCCCGCCGGCGCGATGCTCGGCGCCAGGATCACCTCGAGATGCTCGGGGCGATCGCGGTTGGCGTCGGCGAGATAATCGTCGGCGACCTTGCGCAGGCGCCGGCTGAGCTCGGCGGAGACGCTGATGCTGTCGAGCTTGGTGTTCTCGTGCACGATGGCGAGGATGGCGTTGATGTGGTGCGTGAACAGCTCGGCCGGCACCTTTTCGAGATCGGGCGCGTGCTCGATGACGCGGCACAGGCTCTCGGCTACGCCCGCCGCCACCGGATAGCCGAAAGTCGCGGCATCGCCCTTGATGTCGTGCGCGGCGCGAAACAACTCGTCGCGCCTGTCCTTGGTGAAGCCGTCGTGCCGGATGGCGACGTAGGCCGCCGACAGCCGGTTGATCTCGGTCGCCATCCAGTCCTTGAACTCGCCGGCAAGGCCCGCGAGCGCCTGTTCGGCGCGGCCGACCGGATCGTCCATGTCCTTGTCTTCGACGCGGCGCAGGACCGACCGCAGCGGGTTGGGCTGCGTGATGATTTGATGCGTGGCGAAGGCCGTGATCTCGATGTCTCTTGCGCTGTTCTTCGCCATGATATCGGCCTCGATCGTGAGAGACGTTGCGCTAGATGGTGGAGCGGGCCTTGTCGAGCAGCGAGGGCTGCTGCAGCACCTCGTGCTTTTCGCCGACGCGGCGCTCGGGGCCCATATAGGCGGAGTTGATGTTGCGGCGCCGGTCCGGGCCGAAATAGGTCTTGGTTTTGATGAAGGGGCGGGGACTGGCGACCACGTTGAGGATGCGCTGGTAGAGTCCCTTGGCCGAGATCGGCTTGGCCAGGAATTCGGTGACGCCGGCATCGCGCGCCACCGTGACGCGGCGCTTCTCGGAATGGCCGGTCAGCATGATGATCGGCGCGTAGGGATTGCCCTTGGATTCCGGCTGCCGGATCATCTGCGCCAGCTCGAGCCCGTCGAAGATCGGCATCGCCCAGTCGGTGATGACGATGTCGGGCACGTAATGGCTGTACATTTCCAGCGCCGTGGCGCCGTCCTCGGCCTCGTAGACTTCGCGCGCGCCAAAGGAATGCAGCAGCGTCCGCAGGATGCGGCGCATGTGCGGATTGTCGTCGCAGACGAGGAAACGCAGCTTGTTGAAATCGATGCGGAACATGGAGCCCGGGCCGGAGCGGTCAACTTTCGTTAACCATATCTCGCCGGGGGTTAATGAAGGGTTGCGATCGGCAGTCCGGCGAGGCGGCTCAGGACCCGAACTGCTCGCGCAAAATGCGCTCTTCCAGGCTGTGACCGGGGTCGAACAGCATGCGCATCGAGATGGTCCTGTCGGACAGCACCTCGACGCGGCGAACGTCGCGGACCTCGTCGTGGTCGGCGACCGCCGCCACGGGGCGCTTGTCGCCCTCCAGCACCTCGATCACGACATAAGCCGTGTTCGGCAGCAGCGCGCCGCGCCAGCGTCGCGGGCGGAAGGCGCTGATCGGCGTCAGCGCCAGGAGTGCGGCGTTGATCGGCAGGATCGGTCCCTGGGCGGACAGATTGTAGGCGGTCGAGCCGGCCGGCGTTGCCACCATGATGCCGTCGGCGATCAGCTCGGACATCCGCTCGCGCTCGTCGATCAGGATCCGCAGGCGCGCCGCCTGGTAGGTCTGCCGGAACAGGGCGACCTCGTTGATGGCGTGGTGCAGGTGGACGCGGTCGTTGGCGTCCGTCGCGCGCATCAGAAGCGGATGGATTTCCGACTCCTGCGCCGCCTCGAGACGGGCTCGAAGATCGACCGTCGAGTACTCGTTCATCAGGAAGCCGACGGTGCCGCGGTGCATGCCGTAGATCGGCTTGCCCGTATGCATGTGCTGATGCAGCGTCTGGAGCATGAGCCCGTCGCCGCCGAGTGCGACCACGATGTCGGCGTCCTTCGGATCGCAATTGCCGAAGTCTCTGGTGAGCTGGCCGAAGGCGGCTTGCGCCTCGCTGCTCGGGCTGGCGACGAAGGCGATCCGGTCGTATCGCGCTGGCTTGGTCATGGCTTCCGGGCAGGGCCGCTGGCTGGAGAAAGTTCCGCCGGGCTCGTCTAACGATCTCGCCCCCGATTGTCGAGGATGACCGCCCTTCACGGCAGACCGGCAACTGCCGATTCCGATTTGAGCACGAAACCGGGTCGGTTTGTGCCCAACCGGGCTCTTCAGGCACCACCGGAGCCATGATCCCCCAAACCGTCGCAATTCCGCGCTAGCCTTACGGTCCGCACCGGCGGTCGTCGCCGGACAGGGAGAACGATCATGGCCACGAATATGCCGGCGCTCCGCCGCGCGACCCTGGTGCTGGCGGTGTCGGCCTTCGCGCTCGCAGGATTGGCGCGCGCCGACGATCCGCCGCAGCCGCGCGCCGAGGCGGCGGCACCAGCCGGACAGAAGGGCGGACGCGGCGGTGCACAAGGCGCATCGCAAAATTCATCGTCATCCGCCGAGCCGCACCGTCTTCCGTCGGATTCGACCACGAAGCAGACGCTCGATCTTCCCGGCCGCACCCTCAATTTCGCAGCGACCGCCGGATCGATCCGCGTGTTCGACGGCAAGGGCGAGCCTGTGGCCGACATCGCCTATACGTCCTATGAGCTCGACGGCGCCGACCGTGCGACGCGCCCCGTGACGTTCCTGTTCAACGGCGGGCCCGGTGCGTCCTCGGCATGGCTCCAGTTCGGCGCGGCCGGGCCTTGGCGGCTGCCGCTCGATGGCGAAGCGCTGTCGCCGTCCGCCTCGCCCGAGGTGAAGCCGAACGCGGAGACCTGGCTCGACTTCACCGATCTCGTCTTCATCGATCCCGTCAGCACTGGCTATAGCCGGTTCGTCGCGACCGGCGATGACGCGCGCAAATCGTTCTACTCCGTTGATGGTGACGTCAATTCGATCGCGCTCGTGATCCGCCGCTGGCTCGAGAAGCACGACCGGCTGACCTCGCCCAAATACGTCGCCGGCGAAAGCTATGGCGGCATTCGCGGGCCGAAGGTGGTGCGCCAGTTGCAGCTCCAGCACGGCGTCGGGGTCAGGGGATTGATTCTGGTGTCGCCGCTCCTGGACTTCCGTGAGTTCACCGGCACCAGCCTCCTGCAATATGTCGCGACGCTGCCGAGCTATGTCGCGGTGGCGCGTGAGGCGAAAGGTCCGGTCAAACGCGCCGATCTCGCCGACGCAGAGGCTTACGCGCGCGGCGAATTCCTGGCCGACCTCGTCAAGGGTGAGGCGGACAAGGAAGCGACCAATCGTCTTGCCGACAAGGTCGCCGAGCTCACCGGCATCGACCAGTCGGTGAGCCGTCGGCTTGCGGGCCGCTTCGACGTCGGCGAATTCCGCCGCGAATTCGACCGCAAGAACGGCAAGGTGACGGGGCGCTACGACGCCTCGGTGCGCGGCTTCGATCCCTATCCGGATTCCAGCAGCTCGCGGTTCGGTGATCCCTCCGGCGATGCGCTGCAGGCGCCGCTAACGAGTGCTGCGGTTGACCTGTTGACGCACAAGCTCAACTGGCGGCCCGATGGCTCCTACGAGGTGTTGAACGGCGCCATCGAAGGCCACTGGGATTTCGGCCGCGGCATCAACCCGCCGCAGTCGGTCTCCGAGCTGCGCCAGATCCTCGCCACGGATGCGAAGCTGAACGTGCTGGTCGCGCACGGCCTGTTCGATCTCGCCACGCCCTATTTCGGATCGAAGCGGGTGCTCGACCAGTTGCCGGCCTTCGCAACGCAGCGGGTCAAGTTCGTGGTTTATCCCGGCGGCCACATGTTCTATTCGCGAGACGGCTCGCGGCAGGCCCTTCGGAGCGAGGTCGAGACTCTCATTCGGGAGTAGGCGGGCGCTTGCGCGGCTTGTATCTCCGCGCGATCTCGCGGGCGACGGCGGCCGCAGGCTTGATGTTGGCGCCAGCGATCCAGACGTCACTAACCTTGCCGCGCTTGTCGCGGACGCGGCGCACCGGCTCGCTGTGGCTGGAGTAGCCGGCGGCCCAGGCGAGCTTGCCGGTGTCGCGGCCGGTGACCTCGATCTCGCCGGCATCCATGAACGGGTTGTTGAACTGAGGATTGGCGACCAGCACGCGGTTGCCCACGGGTACCAGATCGGTCGCGCCCCAGATCGTCCACCAGCGGCCGGTCCAGTCGCTCACGCGGCGGTCGGGTGCGCCACGGGTCTGGAAAACGCGCAGGATCTGCATCGCGCCGTCCATCCAGAACGGCGCTGCGCCGTCGATGGAGTTGCTGATGATGCTGATCGCGAGTTCGCAGGCGGGAATGGCGCAGGTCCGCGAGATATAGCCCTGGAAATGGCCGCCGTGGCCAAACCAGTCCCAGCCGTCGAGCCTGCCGGCGCCGATACCCAAGCCGTAATAGGCCTCGAAACTCTGCGGGATGCGCCAATGATGTCGCGTCATCTCGCGGCGGCTTGCGACCGACAGCAGGCTCTTTCTTGCGTTGGGCGCGAGCTGCGCGAAGAAGCGGGCGGTGTCGGCGGCGGTAGCGGCAAAGCCCGTGGCGGAAGCCATCGCGTGGGTGGGATTGTCGCCGGGGATCACGCATCGCTCTCCGTAGGGCACCCTTCGTGTGTGGCCGCGCGCGAACGGCGCCCCCTTGGGAAGCGGCGCGTCCGGCTCGGTCTCGCGCAGGCCCGCAGGTTCGATGATCTCGCGCTTCATCCAAACCCGGTAGGGCTCCTTCGTCACGGCCTCGATGATGAGACCAATCAGCCCAAAGCCGTGATTGGAATATTTGAAGCGTGTGCCCGGCTCGATTACGGTCGGCAGCTTCAATTCCGCGAGCAGCTCGCTCGCGTCGAGATAGGGACGGCTGTCGATGAACTGACCGGAATCGGCGCCGTCGCGCGTCAGTCCCGCGCTGTGCGACAGCACTTGCGCAATCGTCGTTTCCGCGACGCGCGGATGCAGGCCGGCGACATATTGGCCAATGGGATCGTCGAGCCGGAGCTTGCGCTGCTCGCGCAGCTTCATGATGCCGGCCGAGGTAAAGCTCTTCGAGTGCGAGGCGATGCGGAAACGGTGGCGCGGGGTGAGCTTCTCGCCGGTGTCGAGATTGGCGAGGCCGAACGCGTGCTCGGCGACGATTTCGCCGCGATGGGCGAATGCGATGACGACGCCGGGCTGCTGGATTGTGGTGTGCTGGAATTCGATCCAGAAGCCGATGTAGTCGATCGCGGATCGCAGCCAATTGTCCATTGCGCACCGGTTTGCGAGGGGAGGTTTGGTGGGCAAGCTAGCCGAGAACGCAGAACGGGCACAACCCTGCGGTTGTGCCCGTTCGCCTCGTGCGAAGATGCGATGCGTTTAATAGACGAGGGTCGCCCCGGTCGGCTTGTCGAGCGCGGCGGCGAGCGAGCGATATTCGGAGCTGTCGGTGCCGGCGAGCGAGGCGAGCTTGTTCAGGTGATACTGCGCCTGCTCGCGATTGCCCTGCTCGAGCTGCCAGAGGCCATAATACTGCCAGGTGCGGACGTGGTTCGGATCGTCCTTCAGTGCCAGCTCGTAATAGATCTTCGACGACTGGTAATCGCCGAGCTTACGATAGGAGTAGCCGATCAGATTGGCGACGTCGGCGACGTCGTCGCGCTTGAGCGACTTCAGCTGGCCGATCGCGCCGGTGTAGTCGTGATTGTCATAGATCTTGGTGTAGGCGGTGCGATAGGCAGCAAGGAATTTCGGATCGCTGATGGAGGAGCTCTTCTTCTTGCCCTTCTTGGTCGAGGTGTCCGACGATGGCGGCGACGAGGGGGTGTCGCCACCTGCGGCATAAGCGCTGGTCAGAGCCGGCCCGGCCGCCAATGTCATGGCGACAAGTCCCGGCACAAGAAGCGTTGAGAGTTTGCGCATCTAAGTTCTCCGGTATGGAACGTGGCGATCCTACACGATTGCCTAAAGACCGGAACACCCATCAGGCAAAAACATTCCCGGCATCCTGGCCTATTCGCCCTGCGGGCGGATGACAAACTTGTCATCCAGATGAACGGAAGCCTGCTGCGGGCTTCAGATTGGGTTCAGTGCGTGCCCCCTAGGCTCCAACCTACGATCAAAGGGTTGGCGAGAGGGCGCCCGCCTCAAGATCCTTCCAAGAGGAGACCAACCATGTTGAAGACCATTTCCGCAGCCTTGCTCGCAGCTTCCGTGATCGCAGCCCCGGCCTTCGCAGCCGAGGCCGGCAAGACCACCACGACCACGCCGGTGATCAAGGCAGACCAGAGCCAGACCAAGGTGTCCACCACCGCCGCGAAACCCGATGCCGGCCTCAAGGCCGGTGCCAAGACTTCGGACGTCAAGGCGGACGCCAAGGTGGACACCAAGTCGAAGGCGATGAACGCCAACGCCGCGGTCACGCCCGACGTGCACAAGACCGTGCGCACGCATCGCCACCACCACAAGCATCTCTCAGCGAAGAAGTCGCTGAAGACGCAGCCGGACGTGACCAAGCCGGCGACGATGGAGAAGCGCAGCTAACGACTGGTCCTGCGCGGCGGTGTCCCAGCATTGCCCCAGCTGCCGCGTGAGGAATTCAGGCCCGGCCCGTTCGTCACGCCTTGGGCGAAAGCTCGAGGTGCTGGCGGCGGGCCGGTACGACCATGCTGAAGCCCGCAAGCAACGTCCCAGGTTTGGCGGCCGCAAACAAAACCTCGAAAACAACCCCATGCACAGTAGCGGGTCGTAGATAAATCAATGGCTTGACGGGTGGCTCATCTGCGGATTTTACGAAGCCGTTTGACTCGTCGGGCAAAACACCTGTAGACATGCATCATTGCAACCTTGGGGCTGGAACGTCTCCGAGACTGATCGAGCGGAGAGCGTAAGCGGTGCGGCGACTAGCGGAACGCGCAGTGAGCTTGGCGTTGATGCTGGCACTGCCGCTGGCGCTCACGGGATGTTTCGGCAGCGATGGTGACCGTCCAACTCTGATGGACGGGACTCAGGCCGGAGGTCCACAACCGTTCCCGGATAATTTCCGTGGCGACACGCTGGCCTTGATGCGCAGCTATTTGAACAATCCTGTCGGCGTGCGTGACGCCAGCATGGCTGAGCCGGTGCAGCGCGAGGTCGGAGGCCGGCAGTTCTATGTCAGTTGCCTGCACTTCACCCCACGCGAGACCGACGGCACCTACAAGGCCATGAGGGAGCGCGCCGTGATCTTCGTCAACGGTCGGGCGGACCGCGTCGTTGATCGTGCCAGCGAGCTGTGCGCGGGCGCGGTTTACGTACCCTTTCCGGAACTTGAAAAGATGACGCGGTAGCGCAAAGCCCACCTTCATCGCTTGGTGATAGGACAGAGCCCGCCGGAGCTGCCGGATCACATTTCGGGGAGCTTTGAACGGAGTGGTTTTGCGTTGCGACTAATCGTTACGGCGGGTTCTGCTTCCGACGGAAAAAAACCGTCGGCACGCGCCTGCGGGACGGAACAAAATCGCGTTGTTGCCGCTCCGTCACAGTCACGAACGATCAAGGTTCCGGCATCGCCTCGAAGCAACCCAATTCACGCCACGTTGTTTCCTGAGTGTCGAATTTGAAAGAACGGGGATGATCATGAAAAGGATTTTGCTGGGTGCAGTTGCCCTGCTTGCGCTGGCCGCGCCGGCTGCAGCAGCCGACATGCAGGCGCGCACCTACACCAAGGCTCCGGCCTACACGCCGCCGCAGGTGATCTACAATTGGACCGGCTTCTACATCGGCGGCCATGTCGGCGGCGCCTTTGCGGGCGACAGCAGCTTCCAGTCGAGCGACGCGCGCTTCCTCGGCGGTGTCCAGGGCGGCTTTGACTACCAGTTCGCGCCCAATTGGGTCATGGGTGTCGAGGCCCAGTATTCCTGGCTGCCGACCAACAACGGCGGCGCTACGTTCCCGCTGGGCACGCAGGTGACCTCCAATACCGACCAGCTCGGCTCGGTGACCGGCCGCATCGGCTACACCTGGGGTCCGGCGCTGCTTTACGCCAAGGGCGGTTATGCCTGGCGCAATGGCGGCCTTGGCGTCAATGTCGCCGGCGTCCCGCAGCCCTTCACCGCCACCGGCAACAGCAAGGATGGCTATACCGTTGGCGCTGGCCTCGAATACATGTTCGCGCCGAACTGGTCCGCCAAGGCCGAGTACCAGTATTACAACTTCGGCAGCACGACGATCACCTCCGGTCCGGTCGACGTTGTCGGCGTCCGCGGCCGGGAGGACGAGCATACCGTCAAGGTCGGCGTGAACTACCGCTTTGGCTGGGGCGGTCCGGCAGCCTCGCGCTACTGACGCGCCACCAACAACCACGATCTGACAAAGGCCGGCTCCCGCCGGCCTTTCGTTTGCCGGGCTCTGGTTGCCAGCCTCCTGTCGTTTGCATTGCGTCAACCATCTGGCGCGTCATTTGCAAGCAAACGTTTTGGCGCGCGCTTTCTCACGCGCGTCATGGAGCTCGGGTAAAGCAAAAATAATTTTTGCAGCTTACGGAACTCGCGCGCCGGAACGCGTTATATGAGAATTACCGGGCTGGTGGGACGACGGACATGCGTATCTTGGTGTCGGCTGTGGTGCTCTCGTGCTTCGTCAGTTTGCCGTGCGCTGCCCAAACAATCCTCAAATCCGAGCCTCTGATGCTGGCACCCTATGAGGTGGCCTTCGTCAAGGACGCCTCGTGCTCCTCCGGCAAGGTGCTGAAGGTCACCGGCGCGATCCGCGGGCTGCATCGCCGGAAGGCCTGCGTGGCTCTGGCGGGCGAGCAGGCCTCGCTGGCCACCGCGACGCCCTGAGCTTTCCTGAGCTCCGGCTTCCCAGCTTCGATCCGTCTTTACGAATTCAGCTCGAGCTCCATCCTCGCCTGGCGATCGGCCTCCGCCTTGTTCCTCGCGGGGTCCTCGCCCTGTGCGGCCTGGCACGGCTTGATCTCGTAATCGTTGTCGAGCACCCGGCGTGGCCCGGGGCGGTCGTCATCCGCGGTTACGTCCACGACGAGGCCACTTCGCTGCGCGAGGCTCCAGACGTCGGACTCATCAGGATAGGCCTTGCTGATCTGGGCGTCGTTGCAGAACAGGGCGTAGGGCATTCTTCCCGCTCCCGGAAAGCGCATTAACGACTTTGCGGAGGAGGGGTTCCATTGGGCCGCTCGGTCACGCGGCCGTGATCGGGGTCGCGGGGGCCTGAGTCCTTAACGAGTCCTGAATCCCGAAAAAAAGAATCCCCGGGACTCATTTGGCGGAATCAGCGGATGTTTTCGGCCATGACGACGGACCTGAAAACCTCTTGCGGGCGCATGCTGCTGCCCCTCACGCTGGCCCTGTTCGGCGCCTGCGCGGCCAATCTCTGGCTGGTGTGGTCCTGGCTTTAGGCCAGCGACGGGAGATCCGGCTTCACTGGTCAGCCGGTGGACGGGAGGAGGGGTCGCGGATGGCGGCGCGCAGTTTGGTCAGGGTGGCCGCGCAATATTCCTCGCGCTCGCGCTCGAACCGCTCCTGATGCTTGCGGAAATTGGCGATGCGGGCCTGCATCTCGGTGCGGACGTCGTGGCTCGCCACCCGCGGCGGCGGGAGAGGCAAGGGCTGCGGCGGAGCGGCCTGAAGTGGCTCGGTCTCGACGACGGTGTTGGCGGGGACGATCTGCACCGACGCGGCCACTGTCGCCATCGGGATCTCCGGTGGATGCAAGCCATCCTTTTTGCCGGTGACCGATTGGACGAAGGCCATTGTCTGCGCGATCAACGCGTCGCGTTCCGTGATCCACTTCATGGTGCACCCCTGTCGGGGCTATTCCAGCAAAGCTGGCCGGCCGAATCAAGAAGCTGTTGCGTGGGGGATTGCATATTTTTCCCGGCCGCCCGACAGTGGGGAATGGATGCCAAAGCAGACCATTCAGCCGAAGCCGAGGGCTTGAGGCTCGTCCGCGCGTTCCTCTCGCTGCCGCCCGACAAACGGGCGGAGGTGATCGCGTTCGTTGAGGAGTTGGCCCGCGCCAAACGCCGTCCCGAGGAAGGCGCCGACGTCTCGCCGGGGTGAGGGCTAGCGCTCCCGCGGATTGAGGTTGGGCCGGAACGGAGCCCCGACCACCCGAACCGGCGTCGAAGCGGGCACGTCGATCGCCGCCGTTTCAGCCTGCCGCTTTGCCGGAGCCGGTTCGAACAGCGCAATTGCCGCGGCCAAGGCGCTACAGCACAGCGTCACGGTGGCCAGCAGAAACATGTTTCGGTTTTCTTCCCTGATCCGCATGGGCCGACAACGGAGGACACCGGCGACCGGTTCCGGCATTCCACGCCCGGCTCGCGCCCCGGAATAGGCCGAAGCTTACGCGAAGCTTACGGCGGAAGCCAAAATAGTTAGTTTTCCGTAAGACTACCCGGGACATTTGGCATCAAATCTTAACGTCAGCTGGTTCCAATGCACGGTGCTGGGAATATGCATCGGCAGAAAATCACTGGGGCGGCTGCAATGAGCGTTTTGAACAATCTGAAAATCGTGTGGAAGGTCGCGCTGATCGTCGCCGTGATGGGCTTTGCCATGGTCGCCGTCGCCGGCTTCGGCACGCGCGAACTCTCGGCAACTGTCGACGGCTTCGCCGAGCTTTCCGCCGCGCAATCCTCGGCGCTCAACCTGACGCGGGCCCAGCGCCGCGCCGAGACCTATCATGCCGCGCTCTATGCGGTCTTCACCGAGGCGACGGAGGCGGGCAACGCCAACCGCCTCAAGACCGCGACCCAGAACCGCGACGAGATCCGCCAATACCTCGAGGCAGCCGAACAGGACGATCCCGCGCGCGCGAGCCAGATCAAGAGTATCGGCGACCAATTGAAAGCCGTGTTCGCCGGCTGCGATCCGGTGCTGAAGGCAGGCTCGCTCGCGAGCAGCCCGGAAGAGAATGCCAAGGCGGCCGAGCGTGCGCACAAGGAGTGCGATCCGGTGATGGATGCGGCCTTGGGGCGCGTTGCCAAGTTCGTGGGCGAGACCGCAGAGGCGGTCGCCAAGAGCAAGGACGCCATCAACCGCGACGCCAGATCCGCGACCTGGACGGTGATCGGCGTCAGCGCCGGCGGCCTGATCCTGGGTATCGCGATCGCGCTGTTCATCGGCCTCAATGCGATGTCCCGGCCGATTGCCCGCCTCAAGCTCGCCATGGAGGGCCTTGCCCGCAACGATCTCAAGACCGAGGTGCCCGAGAAGGACCGTCGCGACGAGATCGGCGACATGGCCAGGACGGTCGAAATCTTCAAGACCAACGGGATCGAGGTCGACCGCCTCAAAGCTTCGCAGGTCGAAATTGAGAAGCAGGCCGCCGATCAGCGCAAGCGCGACATGGTCAACCTTGCCGACGGTTTTGAGCGCGCGGTCGGCGAGATCATCGAGACGGTGGGCTCGGCGTCCACCGAGCTCGAAGCGTCGTCCTCGACGTTGGCCACTACGGCGCAGCGTGCGCAGGAACTGACCTCGGTCGTCGCGGTTGCCTCGGGCGAAGCCACCAGCAACGTGCAGTCGGTCGCGACCGCCACGGAGGAGCTGTCCTCCTCGGTCAACGAGATCAGCCGGCAGGTGCAGGAATCCGCGCGGATGGCGGGCGAGGCCGTCACCCAGGCCCGCACCACGACGGTGCGTGTCAGCGAGCTCTCGGTTGCGGCGACGCGCATCGGCGACGTCGTCGAGCTGATCAACACGATTGCCGGCCAGACTAACCTCCTGGCACTCAACGCCACGATCGAGGCGGCACGCGCCGGCGAGGCCGGCCGCGGCTTCGCGGTCGTCGCCGCCGAGGTGAAGACGCTGGCCGAGCAGACCGCGAAAGCGACCGGCGAGATCAGCCAGCAGATTTCCGGCATCCAGACCGCGACCCAGGAATCCGTCAACGCGATCCGCGACATCTCCGCGACGATCGAGCGGCTCTCGGAAGTGTCGTCGACCATTGCCGCGGCCGTCGAGGAGCAGGGCGCCGCGACCCAGGAGATCTCGCGCAACGTGCAGCAGGCCGCCCACGGCACCCAGCAGGTCTCCACCAACATCGCCGACGTGCAGCGCGGTGCAGCCGAGACCGGCTCGGCCTCCTCGCAGGTGCTTTCCACCGCCAAGATGCTGGCGACCGACAGCAACCGGCTGAAGGATGAGGTCGGGAAATTCCTCCACACGGTGCGCGCCGCCTGAGTCCAGCGCGGCGGCTTCGTCCGCCGCGCTGCGCACTCATCGCGCCAGCAGAAATCCCATTGCGAATGCGAACAGCACGGCCGTCATGACGACGGCCGCCGGCGCGCCGGCGGCGGGGCGGGGCGGGGGGGTTAAGGGGGGGGGGGTAGGGGGGGGAAAATAACCAAAGTTTAAAACTGGATGAAAATAAAGTGTGTAGAAGCCGCCCCCCCCACCCGCG